>JAMFRX010000622.1 GCA_026224995.1 Puia dinghuensis | reverse complement strand
CGGAGTGCCGGTCTCCGGCGTGGAGCTGCCTTCCAACGTGGAGTTGCATCCTGTGCCCATGACCATCAGCAATACCCGGCTGATGGCGCTGGATGGAAAGGCGCTGCTTCTCCCCGCGGGCAGCGGGCATTTGTACCAGGAGCTATCCGCAGAGCCGGCGAAGAGCGTTGCCGTCCGGCTGATCCCCTACTATGCCTGGGCGAACCGTGGGCAGTCCGATATGTCGGTATGGATAGACCTCCTGCGCGTCAGGTAAGCGGCGTATATACATTTGGATTAGTAACCTCCATGAACCGTTCGGGGTTTGGTACGGTCACCCAACCAAACCGTTCATATAAGCTATGGGCGTCGCGCGTTAGTAGCATCCAGCGACGCAAGCCCTGGAGATCGGGATGCGCCATGATCTCTCCGACAAGCCGCTTGGAAAGCCCTTTTCCGCGATGTTCCGGAATGATGAATACATCCCCTAAATAGGCTATGGTCGCATAGTCCGTGATGATGCGGGCGAAACCGACCTGCTGGTCGCTATAATACACGCCGAAGCACAAGGAATTCTCGACCGAGCGTTTAACGGTTGTGAACGGGATGTTAAGACACCAATAAGTTTGAGTAGACAGGAAATGATGGATAAAATCCAGGTTTAGCTTATCCTTGTCGGTAGAGATGGAGTAGTCGTCTTTTGATGTTGGCATAAGCGAATTTATTAATTATCTTGCCAACGTGTTTGCCGGAATAAAAAAGATCCTGTTACTACTGATCGTGAGCGCACTTTGCAAGGCAGGCGCCGGGCAGACAAGAACGATCACGGGGACCGTTCTGGATTCCCTTTCCCATCTGCCCATTGCCAATGTCAGCGTCACCCTGGCTAATGGCCACAGAGGGGTATTGACCGATGCAAAAGGCAATTTCAGCTTCTTTACAGAGAAGGCCGTTCAAAAGCTGGTCGTTTCCGGAATGGGCTATCATTCCCTGACAGTGACCGCCCGGAACGGACCGCTGACGATCTTTCTTTCCAAGAGCTTTATGGTCCTGCAGGATGTCGTCGTCAAGAGCAAGCCTGGCAGGTACCGGAACAAGAACAATCCGGCGGTCGAGCTGATCCGGAAGGTCATAGCCAATAAGTCCATGAATGGCCCGGGAGCGGATGCATACAGCGCCTACCGTCAATACGAGAAGACAAGGGTGCTGTTCGACAATATCCCCCATCTGCTCGTCAACAATATCCTTATAAAAAAATATCATTTTCTCTTCGACAACAAGGATTCCACGATCATCCCTGGCCGGAATCTCGTGCCGGTGTATATAGAGGAGGTCTCTTCTGAAAAATATTTCCGCAAGCATCCCAAGGCCGACAAGAAAGTCGTCCTGGGTCATAAAAGCGTGGATTTCGGCGAATATATCGATATGAAGGGGATCAGCGGCGTGATCAACCGGCTGTATGAGGACATCAACCTGTACGACAATACCATCGATGCGTTCACTATGCAATTCGTCAGTCCCGTGGCGGATCTGGCGCCTACTTTCTATATGTACTTTATCCGCGATACCATCGTGGAGAATGGGGTGAAATTAGTGGAATTGTATTTTACGCCGCGGAACCCGGAAGACCTTCTCTTCAGGGGTACGCTGTACATTACCCTTGACGGCCGTTATGCCATCCGAAAAGCGGAGTTTGGCGTCAGCAAGCGGGTGAACCTCAATTATGTCCGGGAGTTCAGGGTCACGCAGGATTTTCAAAGGGGTCCGGGCGACCATTACTACCTGGCCAATTCCGATGTGATCGCGTTGTTCAGTCCCTTTGCCAGGAGCATGGGAGTGGTCGGCGAGAGGATCGTCGCCGTCGACCAGTTCAGCAATGGCCTCGTTGCGGACAGTGTGTTCAACGGCCCGGCCATAGACAGTCTGCATCAGGTGGATGGACAGGCAGACAGTTTCTGGACCCAGGGGCGACCTTCCCCGCTGAACGGCACGGAGGTCAAGACCTATTCCAATACGGACAGCCTGGTGAAGATGCGGTCCTACCGGCGGCTCATGGACTACACGACGGCCTTCACGGCGGGGTATAAGTCGGCGGGGAAAGCGGACATCGGCCCTATCGGCAGCTTTTACACGTTCAATCCTATCGAAGGGCAGCGGCTGAAGCTTGGCGGCCGGACCAATACGAAGCTGAGCACACGGTTCTATGGGGAATCCTATGTGGCTTATGGCACCAAGGACGATCGATGGAAATACTACGGCAGCGCCTCCTACGCGTTCAACAATAAATCCATCTATACCTTTCCGCTGCATTATATACAGCTCAGCTATATGAATGATGCCCGGAGCCTGGGTCAGGAAAATGCCTTTGCGGTAGCTAACAATTTCTTTACCTCTTTTAGTCATGGGGATAATTCCAAATGGCTATACAGCCACTTGCTGCGGGGGACCTATATCCACGAGTTCAGCAACCATCTGTCCTATACGCTAGGGATGAAGTATTGGCAGCAGGCCCCCACCGGCTCGCTACAGTACATCTATAAGAATCTATCCGATCAGGCGGATACTGTCCCGAAGCTTACTACCGGCGAGATCTCGGCATCCATCAGATGGGCGCCGCATGAAGAGTTTCTGCAGTCTAAGGCGGGGAGGGCCGACGTCATCAACCGCTATCCCATCATCACCATGCAGTATGCAAAAGGGATAGAGGGCTTATTCGGCGGACAATACAATTACAATGCCCTTCATCTTAACGTCTACAAGCGCTGCTACGTGGCGCCGATAGGCTTTACCGACGTCACCTTCGATGCCGGCTGGCTCGGCGGTAATCTGCCTTTCCCGTTATTGGTGATCCATCCCGGCAACCCTTCCTATTTCTACAGCGAGGTGGCCTATAACATGATGAATGTAGGCGAATTCGTAAGCGATCACTATGCAGGGATCGACATCGATCATTTTTTCAATGGTTTTTTCTTCAACAAGATACCCGGGCTAAAAAGGCTTCGGTTACGGGAAGTCGTGGCAGGGAAGATCCTGTATGGCGGCCTCCGGGACGAGAATAATCCGGCGGTCAATCCCCTGCAGATGAAATTTCCGACGACCAATGGGGTCCTGTCCACGTATTCGCTGGGCGCTAAGCCCTATATGGAAGCAAGTGTCGGCATTTACAATATCTTCACGATCTTCCGGCTCGACGTGGTCAAGCGGTTCACCTATCTCGATCATCCCAATGTCAGTGGAGTGGGATTGCGGATCAGCTCCAATTTCAACTTCTAGCGGAAGAGCTCGCTCAGCATCTTTTGGCCCTTTGGTGTCACCAGCACGGCTCTCGTGTTGGCCATGCGGCGCAGCCAGTGCTCGTCCAGCATCTTTTGCAGCAGGGCCGCACCCAGGGAGCCGGCCAGGTGAGGCCGCCTTTCCGTCCAGTCGAGACAGGCGCGGGCGAAGCCGCGTCTCTGCTGCCGAAGCGCTTCGCAGTCGATGCCCATTTGCCCGAACCAGCGGTTACCCTTCTTCGATACTACAAAATCATTGGCGGAACGGGTTATCAGCTTCTGCCGAACCAGACTCTCCGTAAGCTCCACTCCTACCCTTCCTGCCAGGTGGTCGTAGCAGGTTCGGCAGTTTCGGATCGGGAGGTCGGCGGAAGCGGTAGTCGTCGCGGGCCGTGCCGGGAGCAGGCCGGCGAGGGATTCTACTGCATAGGCCACTTCGGGCCGGGAAAAAGTATAATAGCGATGGCGGCCCTGGATCTCCACCGACAGCAGGCCGGCCTTGATCAGCTTTCCTAAATGCATGCTGAGATTTTGTGCGGAGGTATCGACACCGATGGCCAATTCGGAGGCCGTATAGGCGCGGCCATCCAGCAGCGTCCAAAGGATGTTCGCTCTTACCGGATCACCTATCAGGGCTGCCATCGAGCCGAAGTCTTTTTCCATACGCTTGCTTTTATAGTTCATTCTGCGCTGAACTATTCCTGTATAAAGTTACCTATTATTGCCGGAAACACCCTGCCATGAGCACTACCTTATTCCAGCACTCGGACAGCCCCGACCCCTGGCCTTTGTATAGAGAGCGCCTCGCCCGATGGCCTGTGATCTGGGATGCCGACCGGCGGCTTTGGGCCGTCTACCGCTACTCGGATTGTATGCATGTGCTCTCCCTGCCGGGGATGCTGATCCCGCCAGTCCCCGACGAAGGGCTGAGCGGCGACGCTCAGGCGATCAAGAGCAGGCTGGTGAGGATCAGCAATGCGCCTGGCCATACGCCCGCACGCGACGCGGCCATGCAGCTGTTCCGGGGCAGGCAGCGTGTAGACATCGCGCCGTTGATGGAGCGCCTGTTGCCGCCGCCAGGGGTCCCGGCTACCTACGATTGGGTGGAGCGGGTAGGCAGAGTATTACCAGTGATGCACTTGCTTGCGGGCTTCGGCTTTTCGGATGCCGATGCAGCATTTATCCAGGGGCAGCTGCCGGGGCTCTTAAAGCTGATGGGGCCGGTGAAGGGGCGGGAGGCCGCCGCTGAGCTGGAGGCCGTATGCAGCAGCGTCTACCCTTTGGTGAGTCAGCGGGTAGACAAATTAATGCCCGATAGCTCGTCCGACCAACGCGCCTATGGCGTCAGCAACCTCATTGGATTGCTGATCCAAAGCTACGACGCCACACGGGGCCTGCTCAGCAATGCATTGGTCCATTTGCTTAAGCGGGAGACGCCGGCGCTGCTTGCCTCCGCCGCTATCGGGTATTTCCTGTCCTTCGTCACCGAAGTCATGCGTTACGATGGTCCGGTGCACAACACCCGCCGGGTAGCGGATGAAGACCTGCTGCTTGGCGGGCAGACTATCGCCAAGGGGCAGACTATCCTTATCGTGCTGGCGGCGGCCAACCGCGATGAACGTAAATTCGCCAAACCGGAAACATTTGAGGTTCACCGTGGCAATAACCGGGAGATGCTGGGCTTCGGCACGGGTATTCATAATTGTCTGGCTGCCGCTTATTGCACGGAGCTGGCTGCGGCCGTATTATGTCATCTTTTTCATACATATAAGTATATCCGGCTGGAAGATTCGCCTTTGCAATATGAACCGCTGGTGAATGTCCGGCTGGTGAAGACCATGCATCTCACGACTGCGTGATAGACACCGGGCCTTGAACGCCGCGCTAATAGTCGCCAGGCCGGAAGGCGCGGCGCTCAAGGCGTCTTCTGCCAGCTCAGGATCGTCACGGGTTCCAGCAGTCCCGCAGGCAGCAGATGGCCATCGGAGTGGAATGGAACGACGGTCCAGGTGCGGCGTTTGTCCTCGGGCAGGCGCTGATCGCCTGTGAGCCGGTTGGCCCAGGTATTGGTGACCGTGATGCTGAGCTCGTTGTCGCCTGTATGCAACGCCTTTGTGATATTCACCGACTGGCCAGGCGTCCAGATCGTGCCGCAGTCGATGCCGTTCACCCTGACGGTGGCAATGTCGGCTACTTTGCCGATCACGAGCGAGACGGCCGAATCTTCAGGCGTCATTTGAATGGTTTGGGTATACACGGCAGGCCCGGAATAATAACGGATGCCGGAGTCGGGATGCCGGCTCCAATCTGAAAGCGAGTCGAAGGTCACCGGGGCGGCGGGGCCGCCGAAGGCAGTGTCGAAGCGGACGGTCCAGGGCCCCTTGAGATCATAGAAGCTGTGTATCGAATGCAGTAGCACCATATCGTCGGCGTGAAGCGGCGCCGGGGCTCTGGCTGGCTTACGGAAGACCACAAAGGTGGAACCATGGGCAGGGAGGAATATTCCCGTAATGGTATACCCATTTTTTACACGCCAGGTTTTTAGCGTATCTATCTGGCCGGTGAGGGCATCCCAGCGTTCCGGAATGCTCCCGGTGGTGCGAAAGGAAACCATCGCGCTGCGCAGCTCTTCGGATTGGTTGGAGACGAAATAGATGTCCATGCCAGGCAGGGTCCTGTGCGTATAGGTGATGCCGGTAGCGCTATCGGCTATCTCTTTTGGGAGTCGCCGACCCATGATCGCGCCTACGCTGAAATCCCGGGGAATGTCCAGGAAATCCAGGGTGGGCTCGGTGAGCGGTCCTTTAACCACCCGGCCTTTGCCGATATGTCCTATACCGGTGGCTGGTCCGGCCAGCAGCTCACGGAATACTGCCCTGACGATGGTATCGCCTTGCGCGAGTGTATTGGAATGATAGCCGGTAGCGGGATCGATAAGGATCGTGGCCCCTTCCTTCACCAGCTGCAGCAGCCGTTGTGCGACCGGAGCGCTGAAGGCGCCGGCGTCAGGGTTCATGGGTGTCGCGCCGGGAAGAACGAGCAACGCGTACGAGGCGCCGCCCGGTAATTCTATCCGGCCATTTCGGACTGTTGCTAGCCGGAGGAGGGCGTCGGGATTAAAAGAGTCGAAGGCATAGCCATGCAAGGGGTCGAGCCAGTCGGCAGGGTCCGCCATATTCGCGCTATGGACGACGCCATTGGGCAGCTTCGTCGTCGGCTCGCCGGCATTCTCCAGGCGGGTAGCTTCGCTTTGGACGCGTGCTTTCCCGAAGAGGCCAGGGAGGGTCGATACCAGCCTTTCCGGCAAGATGGCGCGGCGGGGCAGCTCTTCACCCGTGAACACGGCGATGTCTGCGACGGGACGACCTTGCTGCAGCAGGTATTGACAACGCTGCGTATAATCGATCCAGGCATTCGCCTGCGGCCACCAGGTCTGGTCGCGTTGCAGGAATGTCCCTACTCCGCCAAGGGTCATGCCCGGCTTGCGATCCATCCAGGGGTTATGCGTGAAGACATGGAAGACCATGCGGTTGATACCAAGGGCATAGTTACGATCCTGCAGGGTCTTGAGCATAGCGGGCGATTCATCCCAGGCTTCCCGCAGCTCCGTAAAGGCCTCTGCCTGGACGATGGGCTTACCATAGAGATGAGCGCCTGAGACAGCATCGAGGATATCGTTGGGCTTGTCGTGGGTAGGGCTGCGCAGCCAGAACTCGCCCATAGGGATATCGGCTTTGCTGTAATGCAGCAAGCCATCGCTGGTGAATGTCGGCGCCACGCACTCCGCACTGAAGCTGCAGCCCTGGCGATGCGCGAGGGTGGCGAGAGTTGCGTAGAACTCATCCTGCAGGAGCTCGGCTATCGTCTGGCGGACATCATGCAGAAAGCGTTCGCTGCTGCCTGCCGAGGCGATGGGGACGCCGGTGATAGCCGGCAGCCAGCGGAGCAGGTCGTAGCCGCGGCGGCGGCGGAACTCCGTGCGGAAAACGGGCGACCAGTTCTGGCTGCCACATTCCCAGCTGTCCACGTGAAAGATCTTCAGCACCTTGCCGGCCAGTTCCGGCCCCGCCTGGCGGATGGCTTCGCCAAACCAATGGTCAAATTGCAGCTTTACGGCTTCAGGGTTGAACTTGTCGCATTCCAGTCCTTTCCCGCCGCCGCCGGTGGCATTGGTGTGGCCCGTGGAGGTATGGCCGATGCGCAGGATCGTCCAGTGGCCCGCCGGCGCCTGCCAGCGAAGATGGCCCTGTGCGTCCATAAAACGGCTGAGGTCGACTATGGAATGTGGGTCGATACAGATGGAATCCGGCAGCTGTTCTTTATCGGCAGGAAGGCTCACCCGCCAGATGGATCCGTTTTTGCCTTCAAACTGGTTGATAGCCGGCGCAGCTGAGAGCTCGATGCCGGTGAGCTTGAGGGAAGGTTTCCACTTGGCGGCGTCGAGGTCTTCGGAGCCGGGTTCGGAGCCGGACTTGTCGAGCACAAAGCGGAAGCAGCGGGCCGTTACGGCGGGAATGCTATGCGTCACATCGACGTCGCCATCCTCCCAGCCATGTCTTGGTGGGACGAGACGGCCGAGGGAGCGAAAATGCTCGCCATCGTCGCTCACTTCAACGAGCAGCCGCTGTGCCTGGTAGCTGTTGACCGCATGGATGACGATCGTGCGGCAGGTGAAGGGGTGGTCGAAGGTATATTGTATCCAGGCGGAGTCCTCGCTCTTGAAAGACTCTTTGTTGCGGGGTTGTGTAAGAAACTGAGCTTCGCCTTTGTTCGTGGTAACCCGGGGCGTATCGGCGGCATACCAGGCCGCGGGAGTAGGAAAGGCTAAGACGGCGAT
>JAMFRX010000621.1 GCA_026224995.1 Puia dinghuensis | reverse complement strand
ATCCGCACGGACAGGGGTAACCTCAGCCGGCCTTCCGTAGATGAGGTCTATGCCTATCGGAAATATGTAGACGCTGCCATGGAAAAGCTGATCGCGGCCGGCATCTCCCCTGAGCTGGAGGCGGTCATCGTCCTTGGGCTCAATCATGAACAGCAGCACCAGGAATTGCTGTATTCGGACATCAAATATATCCTGGGCCATAATCCCTTGTTCCCGGCTTATTCCGATAGCGATCTGACTGGCGATTCCCGGCCCGCGTCGCAGCCCGGAGCCGGGGTGGAGTCTTCAGCAGGCGCCCGCCAGGTTCCGGATGGTCAGCCCGCCCCTTTTTTGTCCGTCCCCGCGGGTATCTATGAAATAGGCTATGCCGGTGATGGCTTCTGCTTCGACAACGAGCTGAGCCGGCATAAGGTGTACCTCAACGACTTTCGGGTGGCAGCCAATCCCGTCACCAATGCGGAGTACCTGGAATTCATCGAAGCCGGCGGCTACAGCAATTTCGTCTGGTGGCACGCGGAAGGCTGGGATTGGGTAAAGACCACAGGAGCTAAAGCGCCGCTATACTGGCATCAGATCGACGGCCAATGGCATCACTATACGCTGGCCGGCCTGCAGCTGCTGGACAGGCGGCAGGACGTATGCCACATCAACTATTATGAGGCCGTGGCTTATGCCGCCTGGAAGGGCTGTCGCCTGCCAACGGAATGGGAATGGGAGGCCGCAGCCGACGAGTTCTGCTGGGGAAAGAGATGGGAGTGGACGGAAAGTGCTTACCTGCCCTATCCTGGGTTCAAAAAGGCCGCAGGCGCTATCGGAGAATATAATGGAAAGTTCATGGTCAGCCAGATGGTCCTGCGGGGCGCGTCCGTGGCGACGCCTGCGGACCACAGCCGGAAGACGTACCGGAATTTTTTCCACCCTAATCTGAGGTGGCAGTTCACTGGCATACGTCTTGCTTTATAATCGAGCTTCTGATCTATAAAAAATAAAACAAAGGTCTACTATTATGTTGTCTGCCACCACCAACAACCTAACCGCACGCCGGTCTGCCAATCTTTACAAAGACGTAATCGATGGATTAAGGGCGGAGAATAAACATCTGTCGTCCAAGTATTTTTACGATGAGGCCGGGGATAAGCTCTTCCAGCAAATAATGGCCAGCCCGGAGTACTACCCCACCCGCTGCGAGCTGGAGATCCTGCAGCACCAATCTGCTGAGATGGCCCGGCTATTCCTGGACTACAGTCCCTCTTTTGACCTGGTGGAGCTGGGGCCGGGCGACGCCTCCAAATCCTGGTTCCTTTTACGTGAGCTGCAGCGGCAGCGGGCTTCCTTCACCTATTACCCCATCGATATCTCTTCCCAGGTGATCGGCTGGCTGGAGAACAAGCTGCCGGTTACGCTGCCCGGCATCCAGCTGCAGGGACTCAATGGCGAATACCTGGAAAAGATGCAGCAGGTGAACACCTTTTCACCTAACAGAAAGATCGTGCTGTTCATGGGCGCCAATATCGGTAATATGAATGTTCCGCAGGCTACGCATTTTTGCCGGCAGCTGCATGACAATCTGCAGCCGGGGGATCTGTTGCTGGTCGGCTTTGACCTGAAAAAGCATCCGCGCACGATCCTGGATGCCTACAATGACCGTCAGGGCCACACCCGGGCCTTCAACCTCAATCTGTTGCATCGTATAAACCATGAGCTGGGCGGGGACTTCGACATAGAACAGTTTGAGCACTATCCGGTTTATGACCCCGGCAGCGGCGCTTGCAAAAGTTACCTCATCAGCCTTACGGCCCAGGAAGTACATATTGGCGATAAAACCTTTAGCTTCCGGGAGAATGAAGCGATCTTTATGGAGATCTCGCAGAAATACACGTTGGAGGAATCGGAGCTGATGGCCGTCCAGTCCGGATTCGAACCGGTGCATACTTTCTTTGATTCGAAAAAATGGTTTGCCGATGTGCTGTGGCAAAGGCAGCCCTAAGCCGTCATCCCTATGGCCGTTCCGGCGACCAGCGTCGCCAGCTCCTGCTGTACCGCAACCGTCCTGTCCTTGTTGTACCACCGCTGCAGCTCTTCTTTGATGGCGTGGAACTCGATGCCTTCACCTTTCATCTGCGAGAAGATGGTCTGTAGGGGGGCCGGCCGGGGGCCCCAGACAAACAGCTCTTCCCGGGTGGCCGTATCGAGGGCAATGAGCTTGGGAATGCTTCGGCTCACGCCATTGGTAAGATACCGGTCCATCAGCGGGAGGTTTTCGTCCCTTAGGAGCAGCCGCAGCTGAATAAGGGGGTTGAGGGCAGCCAGGGCATGCATGACGGGGATGCTGTGCGCCGCGTCGCCGCACCACGCTTCCGTGAGCACCAGCCAGGTTTGAGGAAGGGTCACAGCCTGCAGGATGGCCTCTGCGGCAGGCAGCAGCAGGATCGATTTCCCGATGCGATGCATGCGCTGCTGGTTGAGCTCTGTATAGTGGATGAAGGCTTCGGATTGATCTGGGCCTGTGGTCCGGCCTGCGGCCAGCAGGTCGCTTATCAGCTGTATATAGACCTCGTAGGTCATCGCTTTCTCGAGATAGACGGATTCTATTTTTCGACCGGTATCGGGGGTATCCATAATTTAACTTTTTTCGCTGGGCAAAGATCGGGATTCTGTGTCAGATCCGCTGTCGGGATTCGGACGTTTCGTCCTGTCCAGGAGCGTATCGGTCGTTTGATTCAGCACCTTGCATATCTGTAAGGGATCTTCCAGCAATTGACGGCATTTTCTATCGAAAGCAACGTCGCATTCGATCAGTACCTCCCAAAGCTGCGCGGCTTCGTGCGTCGCCTGGACCATATGCACCCCATCATAAATGAACCGGCGGACGAGGTCTTTTTTTTCCAGTTTTTCAAGGAAGCGGGTGATAGTGCTTGGGCTTAAGAACAAGGATTTTGCCAGGATCGAAGGGCCGGTGGTGTTGACATCCAGTAGGAACAAAAGCAAATAACCATGGCTGGGTGGGAGGCCTGCCGGTTTCCAGCATTCAATAGCCAGCTTTTCAGTTTGACGGGCCAGGACCGCCGCAGAAAAATAAAGGGAGTCACGATAGATGTGGTCAACTGCTTTGTTCTTCACCGGTTTCATACACACTTTTATTCGATCCAGGCAGCCTGGTCGGGGTGTGTCAAAAATAAATTTTTGCCGTTGTATATACAAATCAAATTAGTTGCTAAGTGGCTTCACCGCGGGAAATCGATCTCATTGATTTTCAATTGGTGCGTTTAAACTAAAAATGAAAAAAAGCATTTGTATATACAAAGAAAAAAAAGCCCTAAACACACCCCCTAGCCGGGATAAAAAGGCAATCGGTATATTTGCCCATGTCCAATCTCAACCTCAATACGGATAAGAGCGGCTTAAGCCCCATGGAGAAGGAGTTTGAGAACAACATCCGCCCTTCTGCGATTGAAGATTTTTCCGGGCAGCCGCAGCTGATCGAGAACCTGCTTGTCTTCATCAAAGCCGCCAAGATGCGCGGCGAAGCCCTGGATCATATCCTTTT
>JAMFRX010000620.1 GCA_026224995.1 Puia dinghuensis | reverse complement strand
TTTATAAATACCTTCTTTGATAAAGACTGTATCGCCCGGTCTGGCTTTATCTATCACTTGCTGTTTTTCTTCGGCTTTTTTAAAAGGCAGGGAATCGGCATGGAGGATATGGCCGCCTGTATTCATTAAAAAAAGGAGACTCCATACATTCATCTTTAAAAGTACGTCATTCCTGGTTAAATCTGCCAGTCGGCGCTTTTCCTGGCGATCAAATGGAGACGGGTTGAACCGGATGTCCTGCTCCATCCGGAGACTGTTGGATCGTCCCCAATCCCGTGGCCGTGATCGCCGGCTTGTTAACTCATTTTTAATATACCACATTGGTATTCTCCATAATTTTAAGGTTTGTAAGAATAATCACGAACCTTTCGCCAGCCCATGCTCAATAACGAACCTGCTCTTTTGAGAAGAATAGCAGAAGGTGACTCTGAGGCCTTCTCGCAGGTCTTTCATTATTATAGCGGAACGGTGTACAATACGGTTATGACCTATGTGAAGGATGACATCGAGGCACAGGAAATTGTGCAGCAGGTATTTGTAAAGCTCTGGGAGCAAAGGGCGAATCTTTCGGAAGTGCGTAACTTCGGAGATTATTTCTTCATCGCGGTTCGCAACTGCGTTTACAATCATTTCAACCGGCTATCCAGGCAGGCGCTTCTCAAGAAAGCCATACAGCAGGCTCAGGTGCAGGAAATGGCCGATGATGCAGACCATCGGGTACGGCAACAGCAATATGACGCCATCGTGGAAGAGGCCATCGTACAACTGCCACCTAAACAACAGCAGGTATATCTGCTGTCAGAGTGGGATGCACTCAACTATGATGAGATCGCGGTGCAAATGCAGGTATCCCGGCTTACGGTCAAAAAACATATCGAACTGGCGCGCAAATCCGTGCGCAATCACGTCCGGCTGCGCCTGAAAGACGATCTGCTCTCTGTTCTCATACCCGGCATCATAGCGCTCCTGATCCTGCAAGTCTCCTGACCAACATTTTTTTTCCTTTGCATTACGCCGCTCGCTTTCCTCCCGGGTCTTTATATAAGAGGGCCTATCCATGACTACACAAAGATTTCTGGAACTCATACAATGGTATAAAAAAGATCGGCTTTCGGAGCAGGACTGGGAGGAATTGTTCGCGGCATTCAAAGAAGGCGCGTACGACGAAGTCCTGGAGAAGGATATCCGGGCCGTCTTCGATGACTTTGCTGCTCATGGAACCTGGGACAAGGCCAGAGAACAATTGGTATGGAGGAAGGTACAGGAACAGAGCGGTTCGGAGGAACCGCCGGGGGAGCAAGTTGACTCTCCACCTGACGCCATCCCGGTCTATCGCAGGCTGTGGTTGCGGTATACGGCGGCTGCCGTGATCCTGCTGCTGGCGGGTCTTTATTACCTGGTCCCGCGAAAACAAGTGGCAGGACAGGCCAGGGAATCAGCCGCAGTCATTCCCATTCCCCCGGGCACCAACAAGGCCCTGCTGACGCTGTCGGATGGACGGCAGGTGCAGTTGGATGAACAGACGATCAGCGGGGATGTGGCAACCGAAGGGAAAGTAAGGATCGTCAAAATGGCCGGCAGCTTGTTGGCCTATAATACTGGGAGTGACAGCGGAGGAAAGGATGCACATGCAGAGCAGCAGGAAGAAAAGGGACCGGGAGTAAACGGCCGGGTGGCATACAACGTCGTAACGACGCCCAGGGGGGGGCAGTATCAGTTGATACTCCCGGATGGCACACATGTATGGTTGAATGCCGCCAGCGCTATACGGTACCCTACATCCTTCCGGGGTAAGGTCAGGGAAGTCGAATTGTCAGGTGAAGCCTATTTTGAAGTACAACATAATGCAGCGCAACCTTTCAGGGTCAGAACAGCCGGGCAGGTAATAGAGGACATAGGAACGGCATTCAATATCAATGCCTATCCCGACGAAAAATTATCACGTGCCACGCTGATCGAAGGAGTCATCAGCATCTCTCATTCCGCCGCTACAGGGATACACGACACTACATCGGGCGAGAAGAAGACTGTAATCCTGAAACCTGCACAGCAGGCGATATGGGAACCGCAGGGCCGCCCGACGGTGGCCGATGGAGTAGATATCGACGAGGTAATGGCCTGGAAGAATGGGTTCATCTCCTTCGCCCATAGCGACTTCCAGTCAGTAATGCGCCAGATCTCCCGTTGGTATGATGTGGATGTGCACTACGCGGGCGCTATTCCCGGTAAGCGGTTCTTCGGGTCATTGAAACGAAATGTCTATTTGTCGACGATATTGGAGTACCTGCAAAAGGATAGTATCCATATCCGGCAGGAAGGAAGGGTCATCACGGTAGAACCCTGATGAACGATACCGGCCGGTAATGTTCGACGAAAATCAGTTTAATAAAATCAACTATTATGTATACAGTATTCGATTGGTAACACCGGGCCTCAGAATGATCAGGTGACACAAAAAAGCCGGAAGTGAATTAGGGCTCACCGCCGGCGACTATTTGGGTTCACCAGTTAAAACCAGCTTCGACTAAAAAACCAGATTTCACCATCAACCCAAACACTACAAATGTATGGAACAATCCGTTCTTTGCAAAGCCATTCCAATTAATGGCCTCTCTCCTGCCAACCCATCACCGGTCCGTCTGTCAGCTGCACGTAGCGCCGGCGCCCTGGTGAAAACGCTCTTCATTATGCGTATCACATTAGTATTGCTGCTTGCAACAGCCTTGCATGTATCGGCCAGCACTTCGGCTCAGAACGTGACCATCTCCGCCAGGCATATCAGTCTGGAAAGATCACTGCTGCTGATTCAAAAACAGACCGGGTATTCTTTCTTCTGCGATGATGAGGTGCTGGAAAAGGCGAAGAGCCTGAATCTGTCCATTAAAGATGCGCCATTGACCTCGGCCTTGAAGCAACTCTTGTCAGGTCTGTCGCTGGCCTATAATGTAAACGAGGCGGATAAGGTGGTATTTATCAGCTACCTGCCGGCGACGAAGTTGAATTCTTTCGCAGCGTCTGCGGCGCAGGTTCCGCCGGTCGTCCATGTCCATGGGCACGTGACGGACAAGGACGGACAACCGCTGCAGGGGGTGAGCATCCATGCCAAAGGCACAACCGGTGGCACGGTGACGGATAATAACGGCGACTTTACCCTGACGGCCCCGCAGGAGGCAATACTGGAGATCTCGATTGTCGGCTATGAGTCCCAGGAGATTGCCCTAAAGGGCCGGACGGAACTAACGGTCCAGCTGAACACGTCAAACAAGGAGCAAGACCAGGTAGTCGTTGTCGGCTATGGCACCGCAAGGAAACGCGACCTGACGGGCGCGGTGTCGAGTATCACATCCAAAGATTTCAATACGGGCGCGATCACCGATCCCATGCAGCAGATAGAAGGCAAGGTGCCGGGCCTGTCGATCACCCAGCCCAGCGGCGATCCCAACCAGACGCTGATCATCCGGCTGCGGGGACAGGCTTCTTTAACGGGTTCGCAGACACCGCTGATCGTATTGGACGGGGTTCCTTTGTCGGATCCCAGCCAGATCTCTAATATTCAGCCGGCGGATATTGCGTCCTATGATGTCCTTAAAGATGCGTCGGCCGCGGCGATTTATGGCTCCCGCGGCGCGAACGGCGTCATCATCATCAACACGAAGAAGGCCCAGTCAGGACAGCTGCGGGTGGAGTATAATACTTTTGTAACGATAGACAAAGTGGCTAAATACTACCCGGTACTTAATCTGAATGAATGGCGGACGGGATCACTCAACTACCTGCAGAGCACGGGCGCATCCCTCGACTCGGCTGAGAATACCATTGGCGAGTATGGAAATGGAAATACGGACTGGCAAAGGGCGATCACCAGGACAGCTTTTTCTCAAAACCATAACCTGTCCGTATCCGGCGGGACAGGACATTTGACCCTAAGAGGATCGCTTAGCTATATCGATCAGCAGGGTGTGGTGCTCAATAGCGCCAAAAAAGGCCTGGGCCTGAATCTCAACGTAGAGGAAAAAGCCATGAACGATAAGTTGGATATC
>JAMFRX010000619.1 GCA_026224995.1 Puia dinghuensis | reverse complement strand
GGACGAGATCGAATGGGGACGTCACGTAGCAGTTGAGGTCAGAAAACGCAGGAAGATGTGAGCTAGCACGTATCCGTGAAGACAAGGCAGTAATTGCGTGGTTAGGCTGATGAGGCTTCGCGGTGAAGATGCGACGAAAGCTTGCTCCAAAATAGTGGCAAGCGCAAAAAGCCAATTGACGGAGCTTCCCAGGGAGGGCTGGCCAGCCTTTCGTTGGTTCCTTCCAAAAGCTTTTTGGCGGGGACTGCTATGTGGTGGCGGAAAAGATCCTCACAGAAGAAGAGGCGATGCCCCCCGACTGGCCTCTGCAAGGCAGCACCGGCTATGACTTCCTGGCCGCCGCCAGCCAGCTGCTTACCGATGCCGACGGCAGCCGCGAGTTGCTGGCTTTCTACCGGGAGCACGTCATCCGGCATCCGGCCTATGAAACCATCGTGTTCGAAAGAAAGCTCGATTTCCTGCTTCGCTATATGGGCGGAGAGCTGGATAATCTCATGGATCTGCTTATAAGCCTGCCTAACCTGCGTGCGGCCACGCAGGACAAGGGCCGCCTCAAGGAGGCCCTGGCCATCTGGATGGCTGCCTTCCCCGCCTACCGTGCCTACCCCGACGCCGACGGCGGTTCACCGGGCGACAACCGGCTCTATATCACCGCCCTCGGCAGGGCCAGGGACAGACAGCCCGACCTTCTGCCCGAGTTCAATTTCCTCGCCGGCCTATACGACTATAATGCAAACCACGTAACGGACCACGGCGACGTCAACCGGAAGTCCGCCGGCATCTGCTGTGGACAGCAACGCCTTGCCTTCCTTAGCCGCCTCATGCAGTTCACCGGGCCCCTGGCCGCAAAAGGGATAGAAGACACCAGCTTTTATGTCTACAACCCCTATATCGCGCATTGCGAAGTAGGCGATACGCCCCGAATAGCCGGCATCGACACGCAGGCCTTCCACCGCCGGATGCAGCAACGGCTGGCGACCCAACGGTATTCCCTGAACGCTACCACCACCCACGATACAAAAAGAGGCGAAGACAGCCGCATCCGCCTCTCGGTCCTGGGCATCCTGCCACAGGAATGGATAAGCGCCGTCGGCCGGTGGCGGGAGCTGCACAGGTCACATATCGCCGTGGTCAAAGGACGACCCGCTCCTTCGCCCAACGACGAATACCTGATCTACCAGGCCTTGCTGGGCGGCTTCCCGGAGGATGGCATCGTGACAGACGAATTCCGCGAACGCTTTTCCGGCTATCTCACCAAAGCCCTGCGCGAGGCCAAGGCAGAGACCAACTATGACGCACCCGACGAAGGCTACGAAAAGCAATGCCAGGACTTCGCCGCCGCCCTGCTCGCGCCGGATTCCCTTTTCCTGGAAGACTTCGTGCCCTTCGTCTTTGCCATCATCCGCCTTTCTGCCGTATACTCCCTCTCCCAGCTGCTGCTGAAGACTACGGCCCCCGGCATCCCGGATATCTACCAGGGCGCCGAGCTGTGGGAAACCAGCTTCGTCGATCCCGACAACCGCCGGCCGGTGGACTTCCGGCTGCGGGCTACCCTCCTGCAAGAGATAAAGAAAGCCGCGGCCGAGGGTAAGGAGGCTCTCTTGTCCTTTCTCCATAGCCACCAGCAGCAGGGCGCCGGCAAGCTCTTCACCCTCCATAGGGTACTGGAATGCCGCAACAGGTTGCCTGCCCTTTTTGCCGAAGGCAACTATATTCCCTTGCAGACCCACGGCCCACTCCTCGCCTATCTCCGCCACCATCGCAGGGACTGGGTCCTCATCGCCGTGCCGCTCATCCGGTTCGAATCTTCCTTCCCTGCAACGGTCTCCCTGGACCTCCCACCTGAAGCCCCGGATCATTGGACCAATGTCTTCACGGGCGACGCTGTCGCGACTGAGGGCTTCTGCCTTCAATGGCCCGAAGGACTTACCGAATGGCCCGTTATACTGCTGACAGCGCATAGAGATGACCCAGACAAGGCCTGATCAAAGATCCTTGCGCTATCTTTAGGTTCTCAACTAGACAACATGCCCTTTCTCGTCCTCGTTCGCCACGGACAATCCACCTGGAACCTAGAGAACCGCTTTACCGGGGAAACGGATATCCCCTTGACGGCCCTGGGTCGCGAAGAGGCCATGACCGCCGGCACAAAGCTGAGAGGCATCACCTTTAGCCATGGCTTCACCTCCGTTCTTCAGCGGGCCATCGATACCATGACGCTCATCCTGGAAGAGGCGGAGCAGCAAAGGCTGCCGGTGACACACGACCGCGCGCTCAACGAAAGAAATTACGGCGAGCTGCAGGGACTCGGCAAAGCCGAGATCGCCAAACAATATGGCGACGCACAGGTGGCCATCTGGCGAAGGAGCTTCTCCACCCGCCCCCCTGGCGGCGAGAGCCTGGAAGACACCGCGGCTAGGGTCATCCCCTACTATCTCGGAACCATAAAGCCTTATCTGCAAAAAGGGGACAATATCCTGGTGGTCGCGCATGGCAATAGCCTGCGCGCGCTGATGATGCACCTGGAAGGGATCGGCGAGCAGGAGATCGCCGACATCGAGCTGCCCACGGGCATCCCCAGACGCTATACGTTCAGCGAAGACCTGAAGCTGGAAAAATGTGAATACTTGTAGGGGAGATCAGGATTCCGTCAGCACGACGAACTCCTGCTCCAGCACCGGCGAGCGCCGGTAAAGCTCGCGGATGAAATCGGGACCCATTGCCGCATACCAGGGCATGAAGCTGTCTATCCGCTCCTGCAAATTGTCGTGCGGGAATAGTGTGGCCTTCACGGCATGAAGCTGACGCTGCTGGTCGCCGAACCGCCGCTTCTCGGCCTTCAGCAGCTTCTTCTCCAGGGTCCGGATAGGTTCCAGGGCCCGGGCCTGCAGGGCCGTGACATGCTGCTCCAGCGTAGGGTCTACGGGCCGCGCCAGCGCTTTCAACGCCTCATAGTAGTCATTGGCGGCGGCGATCTCACCCTCCAGGTTCAACGTATGGTCGGAATCCCGCCGGACAAGCTCGTTCATCAGCTCATCGGCCGGCAGGAACAGGTCGGCGACGCTGAAGCCCATATTCGTCATCTTCTCCATCCATTGCCGTTGGACGAGCAGGAAAGAATTGCGCAGCACCAATACAGGGAATGGCGTCCGGTAGTGATCGAAGAGATCCTTCAGCTCCAGCCAGTAGGCGGTCTCCCCGCCCCCGCCGACGAAGGCCAGATTGGGGAGGATCGTTTCCTGGAAAAGCCCCCGCAGGATGACATTCGGGCTAAAACGCTCAGGATAACGGTGCAGCTCATCCCTGAGCTCCTGCTCCGAAAAGCGCAAGGGCGTGTCCACGACCTCGAAACCTTCCGCTGCACGTTCGATCCTGTTCCGCAGATCGTCCTTTAGATAGAACAAGTTGATAGGCCGCGGATTGGCCTGGATCTTATATTGCTCACCCAGTCTATCGGCGGCGGCATTGACGATGCGCGTCGGCTCCTGGCGGAAAAGATCGTCTTCGAAAATGGCGATCATCTGCTTCTTGAAAGCCGCCTTGTCGGCTATCAGCACGACCAGCCCATATTCGGCAAACAGCCCATGCAGCAGCCGCAAAGTAGCCGTTTGGATATCCGGGCAGTCCAGGTAGGCGGCTTTCAGCAGAGCGACGATCTCCTGACCGTACGGCTGTACGGACAGCTCGCCCTCTATTCGGAACAGCAGCTTGTCAAGCCCCTTGGTCTTCATGCGGCCCACGGCCCCCTTCTGCTTGGTGTCCCAGACCAGCTTTTCACCGCCTAAATAGATATGTCCCAATTCGTCAAGATCGGCGTCCTCGCTGCCCATGTAGAACACGGGAACGAAGTGGAGCGTAGGATGCTGCTCCTTTAGCCATTCGGCCAGCCGGATGATGTGGAGGATCTTATAGATAAAATACAGATGACCCGTGAAGATGGCCGGCTGATGGGCCGTACAGACCGTAAACGTGTCGTCCCCGGCCAGTCGCGCAATGTTCTCCATCACCCTGGGCACTTCCTTCATCCCCGCATATTGCTCCTGCAGCGTGCTCACCAGAGCCTTGCGATCGGTAGGGAAAGCGGTACGTGCCGCAAGGGCCGCTTCAAAGCCCTCCGCCGTCACCGGGTGTGTATAAAAGGAACGCAGGCCGGCAGCTCCATGCAGGTAGTCCGTAATGATACGGGAGAAATAGCCGGTCTGTTGATATGGTAAACGCGTAGATATCCAGTCCATAAGACAGCGAAATTATTGCCTCCGGAGGATAAAAATAACGATCCCGGAGGAAATTATCCGAACGGCATCCAGCAACTGCCAACGGCAGTTCGTCCGCAAGGACAAACTTAAAACGAATGCCCGGGAAGAGCTATTTTTCGTTTGCTCTTCCCGGGCATGTACAACGTGAAAACGAAGGGATTGTTCAGGATGAGCTTACAGGACCTGAAAACCGTAGGCATACGGATCGTCTTCCGGGTCGATGGAGATAGTATTGTACCCATAGATCTTGGCCCATCCTTCCACGCTTGGGATAATGGCCGGCTTGCCGGCAACGGAAACCACCTTTTCCACCCGCCCCCGAAAAACAGACCCGATGATGCTCTCGTGCAGGAAGGTATCGCCCTCTTTCAGCTTCCCCTTGGCGAACCATTGCGCCATCCTTGAAGAGGTACCGGTGCCGCAGGGGCTCCGGTCGATGGCCTTGTCGCCGTAGAATACGGCATTGCGGGCCGTGTTCTCCGGGTTGATGGTCTTGCCCGTCCACAGGATATGCGTGCAGGTATTGATCGTAGGGTCTTCCGGGTGTACGAAGGTGTTTTCCGCGTTGATGCGCTGGCGCATGACCCGGCTCCAGCTGATAAGCTGATCGGCCGTATAGTTCTCCAGCCCCTTGAAGTTCTCCTGCGGATCTACGATGGCATAGAAGTTCCCGCCATAGGAGACATCCACTTTCAGCGGTCCCAGGTCGGGACATTCTACCGTGATATTCTCCGCGGCCAGATAGGACGGGACATTCGTAAGCTTGACGGAATGCACTTTCTTGCCTTCCAGCTTGTACTCGATGAGCACCAGTCCCGCCGGCGCTTCCATCCGCACGAAACCCGGCCGCTTCGGCTGGATCAGCCCTTCCTCAATGGCGATGGTGATCGTCCCGATCGTGCCATGGCCGCACATGGGCAGACAGCCGCTGGTCTCGATGAAGAGCACCGCTACGTCGTTCTGGGGGTCGTGCGGGGGATAGAGGATGCTCCCGCTCATCATGTCGTGGCCCCTGGGCTCGAACATCAGCCCCTTCCGGATCCAGTCGAATTCGCGGAGGAAATGCTGCCGTTTTTCGCTCATGTTCTTTCCTTCCAGCACGGGCCCGCCGCCGGCTACCAGCCGCACGGGGTTACCGCAGGTATGCGCATCTATACAGAAAAAAGTCTTCTTCATTGCTTAAATGATTATGGCTTACAGCGCTTCGATCAGAGCGCGGCCTGAGTCAGTTCATTGTTTACTGTCCGCCAGATGCCCAGCGGGTTGCCGTTCTTCAACGCATCCGGCAGCGCCGCATCCAGCCAGCTCTGGTAAGCCAGCGGACGCACCCAGCGTTTTATGCCGTCTGCACCTACCGAGGTGAAGCGGCTGTCGGTACTCGCCGGGAAGGGGCCGCCATGCTGCATGGACAACGACACCCGCACGCCGGTAGGAACGCCGTTGAGGATCAGCCGGCCACAGATCTCCTGAACGGCCTCTGCCAGCTCGCTATATTCCGACAGGTCGGCCTCCGTCGCCATCAGCGAGACGGTGAGCTGTCCTTCTATCAGCTGTGCCGCCTTCAGCAACGTCGCCGCATCGGGACAACGGATCACAAGCGAGTAGGGACCGAAGACCTCCTGATGGAGGAGTGGATTCTTGAAAAACGCTTCGGCACTGGCCGTAGCGACGGTCGGCACGCCCTGGTTTTCCTTGGGTGGAGCGGCCGCGACAGCCACGGTCTCGACCTCGGACTGGCCGAGCGCCGCACCGCGTTTCTCCGTATAGGCTTTGGCGATACCCGGATGGAGCATCGTCCCCGGCGCCACTTTCTCAATGGCCGCACCCAGCTCCCGGATAAAGTTATCGAGTCCCTCGCCTTCCACACCCAGGAGAAGCCCTGGATTGGTGCAGAACTGGCCCGTACCCAGCGTAATGGAACCCGCCAGCTGGGCCGCCAGCTCCTTAGCTGAAGCTTTCAGCTTCCCGGGTAACAGGAAGACGGGATTGATGCTTCCCATCTCCGCAAACACGGGTATCGGCATCTTCCGCTGGTTAGCCCAGTCGAAGAGGGCCTTTCCGCCGCCATAAGAGCCGGTGAAACCGACGGCGCGGGTATGGGTATGCGTTACAAGGGCCTTGCCGGTCTCGAAGCCTGCTCCATGCACATGGGCAAAGACGCCCTTGGGCAGCCCCGCGGCCGCGACACTTTTAGCGATAGCCTGCGCTACGATCTCGGAAGTCTCGGCATGGGCCGGATGGGCCTTCACGATCACCGGACAGCCGGCAGCGAGGGCCGTAGCCGTATCGCCGCCCGCCGTGGAATAGGCAAAGGGAAAGTTGCTGGCCCCGAAGACCACAACGGGACCTATCGCCACCTGCAGCTTGCGGAGATCGGGGTCTCCCTTATCGGGAACGGCCGTGTCTATTCTTGCCTCCAGCCAGTGGCCGGCCTCGCAGGCCGCCGCATAGCTCGTCAGCTGGAACATCGTCCGGGCCCGCTCGTTACGCAGCCGTGCCTCGGGTAAGTTGGTCTCCCCCATGGCTACGGTGATCAGCCGGTCGCCGGCCGCCTCCAATTCCTGGGCTATCGCCCGCATTAGGTCGGCGCGCTGCTTCAACGTGGTCTTCCGATATACCTGAAAAGCCTGCCAGGCCTCTTGCATCACCTGATCGACTTCGGCAATAGTGGCATCCTGAAATTTCATCTGTAAAGTTTTAAGCTGTTAATGAGGCATATTCCGGCAATACCGGGCGGCTCTTAACCCCTTCCCGGATCACCTTGAGCACATGCTCGCGCTCCCTGCCTACCAGCGGCAGCCGCGGCGCACGCACATATTCCGTGCCCAGCCCCGTCTCGACCTCCGCCAGCTTGATATATTGCACCAGCTTC
>JAMFRX010000618.1 GCA_026224995.1 Puia dinghuensis | reverse complement strand
GAACCCGGATCATGTGCATGTGCTGGTCTCGGACTATGTCTTTTCTATCGGCAGGGGGAACTCTGGCGAGCTGCTGAAGCAGCAGGGGGACAATGTGGAATCGGTGCTGGCCCGCGAGCTTCGTAAACGGGGTTTTAGCACCCTGGTGTTGAAATTCAGTTCGGACTTCGACGGGACCTACTATGTGGAGTCCAAGGGTGGGGGGAATGGGAGCGCTGTTCCGGTGCATGGGATCCGGCGGCCTTATTACATGATGATCTTTGGCGACAGGGGTAGGGTGCGGCAGCTGGAACAATTCTTTAAAGTCTCGCGTTTTCAGGCTTATAGTGGTTTTGTCGCTATCGGGTATTTCCTTCAGCCGGGCGGGCCGGCGCCGGAGGCGAAGCTGGTCCGGAAGCATCGGGTGGGCGATTTCGCGATCGCGGAGCCGGCCACGCGGCTGGTGATCAATAAGGCGGTAGCGGACAGCGGGGATTTCCAGTTTGCGGTGGCTGTGAACCTGGAGGGGGTGAAGGTAGATGAGCAATATCTGACGAACCCGGCGAATTACGAGCTGCCGGACAATTACAGACTGGCGGCCATCGAGAAGAACAATGATCCTACCAATATGAGCCTGCAGGGGTTTACGCATGTTCTTCTTATTCGGACCAATGACCTGAAGCCAGTGCAGCAGGTGTATATCCGGCTGAAATCCAACATACCGAAGTGGGTGTATACGGGTTCGACGATGGACGATAGCAATCCGGCCGATACTACGCAACAGAAGCAGACCTTTGGGTTCCAGTATCTTTTTGAGGGAATGGACCAGGCTTATAAGGATAAGTATAAGAATATGGACCTTTTTACACTGAACGCGGAGGTGAGCGAGATGGGCGAGGATGCGACGAGTGGGGGCGGCGGGCATAGCAGCTTCCCGTGGATACCGGTGGCGGTCGTGGGGTTGATCGTGGTGCTGGTCATCTGGATAAAAAATAAACGATAATCGATATGGGTTCTTTTTCAGATCTTCTGATCACGTTATTTGAGAGCCTGGGTCTGTATAGCAGTCAAAACGGGCTTGGCGAGCACTTACGGGGACTAGATCCGCACAGCTGTAATGACTATACGGGGCAGAGCATCTACAACCTGGTATTTATTTATTTGTTCGCTATCAACAGCCTGATAGTGATCAACTATTACTATGGACTGTTCAACCGGGTGCCCTTTAATGTCTGGTGGAAGTGGCTGTTGAATATACTGGTCGGGGCGGCGATCGTCTGGCTGATCGCGTTCATGTATCCGAATAATGACCTGTCGACGGGGAATTATTGCAAGGAACTGCACATGCATACGGCGGACTGCATGGGTTTTGGGCTGACGGCCTTTATTTTTTCTTTTGTCTGGAGCTGCATCTTGTCGTTATTGATCAAATGGAAAAGCAGTGTAAATCGTAAAGTACCTTTTTAATATGGCTAAACTATTCTTATTTGCGATCGGTGGAACGGGATCGAGGGTGGTGAAGGCCCTGACCCTATTGCTTGCCTCGGGGGTCGAGATGAAGAATGTGGACCGGGTGGTACCGATCATCATCGATCCGGACAGCAGCAATGGCGATCTTACCAGGACGGTAGATATCCTGAAGACCTATAAGGAGATCAGGGAGAAGACCTGGTCGGAGAAGTCGGGATTCTTTGGTGCCAGGATCAGCTCTTTGGATGAGCTGGGGGATGGGGGATTCGTGTCGGATAATTTTAGGTTCGATATAGACGGGGTGAAGGAGCAGCTGTTCAAGGAATTTATTGGCTATAGCGAGTTGGAAAGGAATAGCCGGGCTTTTATCTCTTTGTTGTTCTCCAAGCCCAATCTGGATGCCGATATGGACATGGGTTTTTTAGGAAATCCGAATATCGGGAGCGTGGTGCTGAATAAGTTCAAGAACTCCGACTCGTTCGTGAAGTTCGCCAGCAACTTTGAGCAGGACGACCGGATATTCATTGTCAGCAGCATCTTTGGGGGCACGGGGGCGGCGGGATTTCCGTTGATCCTGAAGAATATCAGGGATGCGAAGCATCCGACGCCGCACCATAGCTTCCTGCGGGATGCGAAGATCGGGGCCGTGACGGTGCTGCCGTATTTCGCGGTCCGGGCGAATGAGGATACGACCATCGACAGCAACCGGTTTATCTCGAAGACCAAGGCGGCTCTGTCCTATTACTCGCGGAATGTGAGCGGAAATGGGGCGATCAATGCGCTCTATTATATCGGCGACCAGATAACCAATGAGCAGGAGGGGGCGGATGGGAGCAATAAGCAGCGGAATAAGGCGCATTTTATTGAGTTAGCAGCGGCGTTGTCCATCGTGGACTTTATGGACCTGGCGGATGCGGACCTGCATGTGGAGAGCGGTCGCGCCACCGATCCGAAATTCTATGAATTCGGGATCCAGAATGAGTCGGCGTCGATACACTTTGGGGACCTGGGCAAGGAGACGTATGATCTGATCGCCAAGCCGCTGACGAGGTATACGTTGTTCCAGAGCCTGATGGAGAATCATTATGAGGAATTGAACAAGAACAAGAATGAGGCGTGGCTGTACCATGGGAATAATAAGCTGTCGGAGGATGCGCTGGACAGCCGGCTCCGGCGGAGCATTGGCAATTTCAACAAGCATTTTCGGGAGTGGATGAAGGAGATGGAGCAGTCGAGCGTGTCGTTCCATCCGCTGGATGTTTCGGTGGCGGGGAAGGATATCTACAACCCTGTGACGGGGCGGCCGGCGAAGAAGGATTTCTTCAAGCGGTTGTCGGATGGGGCGCATTTGCATCATTTCAGGAGTGTGCTATCGAAGCTGTCGACGGAGTATGATCATTTGAATCCGGGGAAGAAATTGATTGCGCTTTTCTCTCATGCTACGAATGAGATATCCGAGAAGGAAATTAAAATGTAAAATCTTATGAGCAAGATATTTCGGTTACATCAGAAAGGGGCGAGCGAGAACATCGAGCACTGGCAGGCTATTTCGGGCCATTTGACGAAGGATCATATCAATTCCATTGCCGATCCTTCCGGGTCGTCGGCGCATACGCAGATCACTTCTATCCCTTCGCCCTTTGCCAGGATGGACCTGGTGCGGACGGCTTTTGAGTTCGTGAACAGCGCGAAGAACCTGGATGCCTCGACGATCTATCACCGGTTGGTTTCGGACTGCCTGGATGTGGCGGAGATCTTTTTTAATATCGAGGCCTTGCAGGACAAGGTGGAGGTGCTGCAATGGAGCACCGGGATCAGGGTGACGGCGGGGGAGCTGGATATCGATCCGGCGAGCGACCTGGGGAAGCTGATGAACCCCGGGAGCGGGAATGCGAAACACCGGCTGCTGGGGGAGACGCTGAAGATGTACTTATTCCAAGACAGGAATGCGTTCAATTTTGCTGATTTTAAGCACTGTTATTTACTGAACTACAAGCAGGGGCCGGAGCTGATCAATATCATCGGGGGAACGTCGCCGGCTACCCTATTCTTTTCCTCGGCCAATGATCTGAGCTATGTGGATATTCGTTTTGGGAATGACAAGGTCTTCGATGACAACTTCATGCCATTGTACAAGAGGGGAAAGGAGTTCGTGAAATTCCTATTTTCGTTTAGACGGCATTTTCCTGAGTTCTCTGTGAAATTTCCGGACCTGCATGAGTACATGGAGGCGACGTATGCGTTGCTGGATCCTGCTCTCAAGGAGGCTATCCGGGTATTGGATGCTGACGCCAATGCATATAAGCATGCGTATAATTTTTTGCCGGTGGTCGCAGAGGGGAACAATGCGGAGATCCTGGGGGTGCCTTTGAGGGTGAAGAACTATGGGGTTGACCCTTCGACTGAAGAAAATGATTTTGTGATCCGACCGGATGAGGGAAAATCGGTGGAGGGTTTCATGCCCCTGGTGTTGCCGAAAGATGCGTATAACGAGCCTTTGCGATACGCGGGCGGGGTCTGGCAGAGCAGCTATGGGGAGCAGGTGCCTTATCTAGATGAGCGGGCTTTGAGTGAACGGACGCTGCCGAATCAACACCACATCAAGTATCCGT
>JAMFRX010000617.1 GCA_026224995.1 Puia dinghuensis | reverse complement strand
TTCCATCTCCGGCGTGATGATGCCCTTGCGCGCATAGTACAGCTGCGTCACCGCCTGCCCTGCCCTCGACCGCTCCCTGTCACCCCGCTTGTCCACCCACGACTCCCGCAGCCGCGGCAGCCCTGCCTTGATGTCCACATGCACGGCGGGGTCCGTGAACGGCCCGCTGGTATCATACACCGTGATGGGCGCATTTGGCGTCACCGACTGAGTATACCCATCAACGGTATCTCCCACACTGATCTCCCGCATGCCCACGGAGATGGGATGCAGCCGGCCAGGTACATAGATCTTGCGCGAAGCAGGGAAAGGATCGCGGCTGATCAACTCATTTTCCGGAATAATGTCTTTCTTCATATGTTTTCAGTTTAAATGGCTATCCCCCCTGGGTCGCCCGGATGACAAAAACCTTGTCCTGCTCCTGCAAGACATACCCCGCCCACTCCCCACGGGGGACGACGGCCTCATTCACGGCAATGGCTATCCCATCCGCTTGCTCTATCTGCAACAAAGGGAGGACGTCGGCAAGTGTGCCGCGCTCGGATAGCTGAAACTTCTTTTGGTTGATGCTCACCTCTACCATGGCGATCGGGTTAAAATGATCGATAAGAGGTGCTGCGATGCGCAGAAAAGAGAAAGTCCGTCTTTTCCCTTCGCCGGTATTATCCGGATCAGGTTCTGAGGGTATCATCTCAGCCCGTATGAACGAGCACCCCTAAAGTACAAGACAAAGGTAGGGAATTGGCGAATCGCCAAAGATTAATTTTTCAGATCCAGGACAACTACAGACGATGGCGGTAGATCTACTACCAGATCGCTGCCCTCTTTTTTCGCGCCGCTAAACGCTACGGGCTTCACCCGGTCAGGCTGCTCGAACGAATTGTAGTCATTGAATTTAGCCGAGGTCAACACCTGCCCCTGCACCGTCCGGAAAGGAATGCTCCCCATGCCGGTCCTGACCTTTATGGCTTTTAGCGGATCGAGATTCACCAGAGCGACATGCACGGTCCCGCTGCTGTCGCGTGCCGCGGATACATTGACGGCCGGGATCTTCCCGCTGCCATAGGTATAGTCGGGACTCTGTACCTGTATCGCCAGCGAACGCGCATCCTGGAAGACTTTATACAGATCGAATGTATAGTAGGTAGGCGTCAGTAGCATCTTGTCCTTATTCGTGAGGACCAGCGCCTGCAGCACGTTCACCGTCTGCGCTAAGTTGGCCATCCTGATCCGGTCCGCGTGGTTGTTGAAGATGTTCAGGGTGGTTGCCGCGATCAGCGCATCGCGCAGGCTGTTCTGCTGGTAAAGGAAAGCCGGGTTGGTGCCGGGCTCCGCATCCGTCCAGATACCCCACTCGTCGACCACCAACGCTACCCGCTTACGGGGGTCGTACTTATCCATGATCGCGGAATGCTTGCGCACGATCTCATCCATCCGCAAACAGGCAGAAAGCGCCTTGAAATAATCGTCCTCGCCGAATGCCGTGGCGGCACCCTTGTGCTGCCAGGAACCCGCGATCGTATAATAATGCATCGACAGGCCCCAGGTACGGCCCTTGTCGATGTTCTTCATCACCGTCTCCGTCCAATCGTAATCGTCGCCGTTGGCGCCGCTGGCAATCAGCTTCAACGGCGAACCGGGATAGTTCTTGCAGAACTCGCTATAGCGGTTGTATTGACCGGCATAGAAATCAGGGCTCATGCTGCCGCCGCATCCCCAGCTCTCATTGCCGACACCCCAGAAAGAGACATTCCACGGCAGATCATGACCATTCTGCCGCCGCAGGTCTGCTAAAGTGCTCTTACCGCCGAAGTTCAGATACTCCAGCCAATTCTCCATCTCCTCGGGCGTACCCGTACCCACATTCCCGGCAATATAAGGCTGACAGCCCAGCAGCTCGCAGAGCTGAAGGAACTCATGCGTCCCAAAGCTATTGTCGTCGCTGACCATGCCCCAGGTGGTGTTCACCGTCACCTTGCGCTGCTGCCGGGGACCGATGGCATCCCGCCAGTGATACTGGTCGGCAAAACAGCCGCCTGGCCACCGTAGCACCGGCACCCTGATCTTCCGCAACGCCTCCACGACATCCATCCGGATGTGATCACCCGTCCAGAACCCGTCGTAAATGCACCGTCCAAGGTCTTCGGAAAAATGTCCATAGATATTTCTGCTGATGGCCGGACCGCTGGTATCACGGATCGTCAGGGTGCTTTGAGCAAGCACCCGAAAACTGCTGAATATTAAAAAGAAACAGAAGAGGGGTTTGACGAAATTCATATGCTTAATCGTTTAGAAGCCCCAATATAAGCGTTTTTTTGACAATTAAAAAGCAACCTATTTCCTGACCTGGCCCGTCCCCCGGATAACCCATTTTTCCGTGACGAGCTTTTCCAAAGCAAAAGGCCCCCTGGCATGCAATTTCTGGGTGCTGATACCTATCTCCGCACCCAGACCCAGGGCTTCTCCATCGGTAAACCGGGTGCTCGCATTGGCATAAACAGCGGCTGCATCGACTTCTTTCAGGAAGCGCTCGCATTGCTTCTTATTGCGCGACACGATGGCTTCGGAATGCCGGGTGGAATAACGTGCAATATGTTCCAGCGCCTTGTCCATCCCCTTCACCACTTTCACCGCACACTTGAGGCTCAGGAACTCCCGGGCATAGTCTTCCGCCTGCGCAGGGCTCAAATGAGGATACCCTTTTAAAAGTCTTCTGGCTTCCACGTCGGCGAAGATCTCGACGCCATGCGCTCCCAATGGCCCTCTCAGCTTGTCCAGCAGCTGCCGGGCCACCCCTCGGTCCACCACCAGCGTATCCATCGAATTACACACGGAAGGACGCGAGACCTTGGCATTGACGACGATGGCCACCGCCTTATCGAGGTCGGCTTCCTTTTCTACATAGACGTGGCAGACACCCGCCCCCGTCTCGATCACCGGGACCCTGCTATTGGCCCTTACATATTGGATCAGAGCATCCGACCCACGGGGTATCAGCACATCCACCCAGCGTGTGGCCGTGAACAGCTCCTTTACCGTCTCTCGTCCCGATGGCAACAGCGTCACACAGTCCGCATCGATGCCGGCCGCCCGCAATGCCTTCCGGATAAGGACCATGGCCGCCCGGTTCGTCTCCTCCGCTTCCTGGCTGCCTTTGAGCACACAGGCATTACGGCTGCGCAGACAGAGGGCCGCGATATCAAAGGTGACATTAGGTCGCGATTCGTAGATCGATCCTACTACCCCAAGCGGCACGCTCCGCTTCTCGACCTTCAACCCATTGGCAAGCGTCCGCCGGGCCAGCAGCCGCCCGCTCGGGTCCGGTAACCGGCTCACCTTGCGGATACCCTGCGCAATGGCCTTTATCCGCTGCTGGTTCAACATTAACCTGTCGTTGCGGGGATTGTCCGGCTCCTGCCGGCTCAGATCCCGGGCATTGGCCCGCAGCAAAGCCGCGCTGCCTGACTCCAAGGCCTCCGCCAGCAGCCGCAACGCCATCTTCACCTGCCCCTCACCAGCGCTCCGAAGTCCTGCCGCCGCCAGGTGGGTCTTCCGTATCATCTCCTGTATCTTCATATCATTCATATCAGAATAACACTATATCGTCTGCATGGGCCGCCAC
>JAMFRX010000616.1 GCA_026224995.1 Puia dinghuensis | reverse complement strand
TAGATTTCTTATGTGAACGCCTCTTTATCAGCCGCACCAAGCTGTATCAAAAGGTCCAAAGCACCTCTAATCAGTCCGTAGCCGAATTTATCCGGACGATCCGACTGAAAAAAGCTATCCAGATCATGACACACGAAGACCTGCCTATGAATGAGGTAGCCGACCGGATCGGCCTGCAAAGCGCGTCTAATTTTTCCAGGGCATTTAAAAAGGAATTTGGCAAATCGCCGTTACAATTCATGCAATCATTAAAGAAGAGTCTATAATGCGCCCGCTTCTCCTCCTCTGCACCTGCCTGATCGCCGCGAATACCCACGCCCAGTCAACTGCCTCCCTACCCGTCATCATAGAAAAACACGGCCGGCATGCCCTCTTAGTCGACGGCAAGCCCTTCCTGATCCTCGGCGGTCAATGTCATAATTCCAGCGCCTGGGCCGCCATGCTACCTAAAGTGTGGCAGGCCATCGAAGCGATGCATGCCAATACCCTCGAGACCCCCATTTACTGGGAGCAGCTCGAGCCACGGCAAGGCGAGTTCGATTTTTCGGTGGTAGATACGTTGCTTGCCCAGGCTCGGGCACACGGCGCCCACCTGGTGCTCCTCTGGTTCGCCACCTGGAAGAATGGAAGCAATCACTATATGCCCGAATGGATGAAGGAGAACGCAAGCCTCTATCCCAATGTCACGGGCAAGGATGGCCGGCCGGTGGACTCGCCTTCGCCGGATGCAAAGGCCGCCCAGGAGGCCGACACCAAAGCCTTCGCAGCACTGATGCGGCACTTAAAGCAGGTTGACGCCGTGCATACTGTTCTGATGGTGCAGGTGGAGAATGAAGCCGGCGCCTGGGGCAGCGTCAGGGATTATGCCGCCGGAGCACAACGATCCTTCGAAGGGCCCGTACCCGCTGAATTGCTGAAACCTGCGCTCCTAAAAGCCCTAGGGGTGCCGGTTGTGAGCGCCGGCACCTGGCAGCAGGTATTCGGAAAGCGGGCCGACGAATATTTTCAGGCCTGGTCGGTTGCGCATTATATCGGCCGGGTCGCAGCGGCAGGCAAGGCGGAATATCCCCTACCCCTCTATGCGAATGCAGCGCTGCGCGATCCCCTTACCAACCCGGAGGCCACCAATTATGAGAGTGGCGGCCCCACCGACAACGTACTGCCTATCTGGAAGGTTGCAGCCCCCGCTCTTGATATACTGGCGCCGGATATTTATCTGCCCGGCAGCGAAAGAGTCCTGAAGGTCATCGACCTATATAACCGCCCCGACAATGCACTCTTCGTTCCGGAAGCAGGCCTGATCCACGACAACGTAAAATATCTCTATGCCACCCTCGGCAACAGCGGCATCGGCTTCTCGCCTTTCGGCATAGACGACAATACCTTAGCCGCCGCCGATACGGCGGCCTTATCCAAATTAGAAGCCTATGGACAGGAATATGCTGCGCTCGCTCCCATGATGAGGGAGGTCGCGCAATGGGCCTTCGAGGGCAAGCTCAAGGCCGTCGTGGAGCACGAAGACCATGCGGCACAAACCCTGGACTTCGAAGGCTGGCAGGCTAACGTGGGCTTCGGTGGAGGAAGGAGCAATACGCTGCCGGGAAATCCAAAGACCGACGGCAAGGCCATGATCGCCCATCTGGACCAACATACGTTTATCCTCATGGGCACCGGCTGCCGGGTCAGTTTCAGTCCGCTGGGCAACAATGCCGGTAAAGCCTGGCAATATCTTAAAGTGGAAGAGGGCAGTTTCGTGGATGGGCAGTTCCAGGCCAGACGTATCCTCAATGGAGACGAGACGGATTGGGGCGGGCCACAGTTCGGCTCAAGACCCACGGTGCTCAGAGCTACACTCGTGGTGAGGTAAGACCCATTCCGCATAATGCCCCACCGTAAGCTCCACGGCATCCAGAATATAGTCGATCTCCGCATCCGTCATGGTCGGATGCACCGACAGCCGCACCCAGCCGGGCTTGGACCGCAGGTCTCCCGCCATTAGCCGATCTAAAACGGCATAAGACTCCGCCTTCCCGATGCCCAGCAAGAAATGCCCATACGTTCCCGCACAGCTGCAGCCGCCCCTGCACTGGATGCCGAAACGGTCGTTCAGCAACCTCACGATATCATCATAATGCGCTCCTTTAACGATAAACGAGATGACCCCCAGTCGCCGCCGGTTATCCCCCGCCAGGATCTCGACGCCTTCAATCGCCGCAAGCCCATCCAGCAGTCGCGGCACCATTTCCGCCTCCCGTGCCAACATCCGCCCGACACCCATCTCCTCCTTCAGGCGGATACACAACCCCGCCTTTATCCCCTGCAGAATAGGCGGTGTCCCGCCGTCTTCCCTTTGCTCGATATCGTCGACATACACCTGCTCTTTCCATGGATTGCTATACAGGATGGTGCCGCCGCCCGGCTGATCGGGAACGCGATTGGTATACAGCCTGCTGTTGAAGACCAGCGCCCCGGGCGTGCCGGGGCCGCCCAGGAATTTATGGAAAGAGAAATAGATGGCGTCCAGATGGGTCATGTCTATATTCACATAAGGCGCGGAACAGGCGAAGTCGACGAAACAGTATCCACCCTGACTATGAAGGATGTCGGCGACCTCCTGATACGGCGTCTCGATCCCCGTGACATTGGAACAGGCGGTGACCGCGGCGATCTTGAGCCGGCGATGCCTGTACCGGTGCAAGAGCTCCCGGACATGTTCCAGGTCGACGTTACCGTCTGCGGCCGGCCGGATGATCTCCACCGTCGCAATGGTCTCCAGCCAGCTTACCTGGTTGCTATGGTGCTCCATGTGGGTCAACAGGACCAGCGGCCTGGCAGCTTCATCGGATAACCCAAATCCTTCCGGAACCCGAAGCCCCAGGATGCGCTGCAGCTTATTCACGGCAGCCGTCATCCCGCTGCCGCAGAAGATCAGGACACCATCGGGTCCGGCATGAACATGTTCCTTGACGAGCGCCCTGGCTTCTTCGTAGGCGGCCGACATGCGCCTCCCCGTTATAGTCGACCCCGTATGGGTATTGGCGAAAAAAGGAAGGATCTCTTCCTGCAGCTTCGTCTCTATAGGCCTGTAGGCCCGGCCGCTGGCCGTCCAGTCGGCATAGAGTATCCGTTGCGGCCCGAATGGGGATTCGAAACATTGCTGCTGGCCGATGATGTTCGCGCGAAAAGGCGCGAAACAGTTTTCTAACGCAGCCATGGCTATTTCGTTTTTTCGGTGGTGAACAGGCCGAAGAGATCGTAGGGCTTCCTGGAATAATAGCCCTTAAAGAAGGTGAGCAGGAACGTGAGCAAGGCCACATACCCAAAGACCACCAACAGCTGCCCCCCGGAAGTCTTCTGTCTCGTCTTTTTTTCGCAGACCTCGCCGGGACAGTATTGCGCCTTCTTTTTAAAGACCGCGGAATAGAATTTACAAGCCAGGCAGATGCCGAAGGCCGACTCGAAGAACAGGAAGATCAGACAGACCAGGCAGGTGATGCCCGTAAAAGGACTATAGGCATTCACGACCACCAAAAAGGCGAACATGGTAGCCGAAAGGACCAGGCCCACCATCCAGGCGAAGCGCTTCTGCCTTGCCCCCACATATTCCGGCTTCTGCCGGCTCACGATCAACCGGCCAAGGATCAGCGTAGGCGAATATCGGGGGCTGATAAAAAGGCGGATCAAAAAGTCGGTCAGGAAAAGCGTGATCACATACTTGATCGGCTGGAAATTGTCCTCAAATAGGATCATCATCAGCGAGAGGAAGGTCGCCAGAAAGAGGATGCCCGCCGCCGCCCTGATCTCCCTTTCGTTCAGGACCCTGATCTCATAGCCGGCGACATCTTCGCCGAATTGTAAAGTCTTGCTCATGGTTAAAAAGTTTCCATAATACTATCTAATTAATTCATACAGTGCAAGTTATATCAACAGACTATCGATTATGGTATACCAACGGGGGATTCCGGTCTACGGAAGAAAGGCATGGTAAAAGCCAGTAAAGATTTACGATATTTAACACCATGAAGGCCCTCTTCAATTTAAAACGGTTTAAGCTATACGCCTGGAGCGGCCTCGCTTTCTCTGTACTTACGTTCCTCCTGGATGCCGGCCGTGACCCTAAGCATATGGCGGAGTGGTTCCTGAATAGCGGCTGGATGGGGATCTATGTCACGCTGCTCAACTATATCTTCTTCGAATACACGCTTCCGAGGCTCCGCTGGAAGAATTTCATCCAGGCGACCCTGCTGGTCCTGGCGCATCTCTTCCTCTATTCCCATAATTGCCTGCTCTGGCGGACGCTGGGCATCAACCTGCACATTTATACCCCTTACGAGCGCCGTGATGACGGCGACCAGATGGGCTATAGCATGGCCTCCCTCATTGTCTTCGCGATCATCCGGCATTTCTACCTCCACAACAAGCTCAAACAATCGGCGCAACAGCTCCGGATCGAAAAGCAGGCGGCAGAGCTGAACTATCTCAAATCGCAGACCAATCCGCATTTTCTCTTCAATACCCTGAACAACATCTATTCCCTGGCCAGGGACAAGAGCGATCAGACGCCGGAGACGATCCTGCGGCTCAGCAAGATCCTGCGCTACATGCTCTACGAGACAAGCGGTCCCTACATCGCCATAGAGCAGGAGCTCAAGATCATCAGCGACTATATCTCGCTGGAGAAGCTTCGCTACGACGACAGCCTGCGGATCAGTTTTAATTACGACGTAGAAGACATGAAGCAGTCCCTGCCGCCGCTGCTGCTGATGCCCCTTGTGGAGAACGCCTTTAAGCATGGCGTCTCCGAAACGCGGAACCAGCCCTTCGTAGATATCCATCTCTCCATCGCCAGCCGCCAGCTGTCTTTTCGCGTCCGGAATTCCACGGAAGAGTCCGAAGCCGGCGGAATGGTGAAAGAGAACATCGGCCTCTCCAACCTCCGCCGGCAGTTGGAGCTGCTCTATACCGACTATCAGGTATCGCTGGAACAGCGCACATTCGAATTCTCCGCCACCTTAAAAATCAATCTGGCCAGCCATGTCAAGAATTAGATGCATCATAGTGGAAGATGAGCCCCTGGCCGTAAAGGTCCTTGCGGATTATATCGCGCAGACCCCATTCCTGGAATTGCAGGCCACCTTTAAAGACGCTATCCTGGCCACCGACTGGCTCCGAAAGGCCACCACCGACCTCATCTTCCTGGATATCCATCTGCCAAAGCTGAAAGGCATGGCCTTTCTAAAGACGCTCTCGCATCCACCCGCTGTGATCATCACCACCGCGTATCACCAGTATGCCGTGGAAGGCTTCGAGCTCAATGTAACGGACTATCTCCTGAAACCCTTTGAGCTCGAACGCTTCCTGGTAGCGGTAGGAAAAGTACAAAGACCGGTGGACGGCCCCGAGGCCCGGGATTTCATCTTCATAAACATGAATAAGAAGAAGGTAAAGGTCCTCTTCTCGGACATCCTGTATGTCGAGAGCCAGCGGGAGTACGTGAAGATCACCACCGTCAAGGGCGAATACATCAGCAAGATGAGCACGCATGAGATCGAGTCGCTGCTACCCGTCCATCTCTTTAAACGGGTGCACCGGTCCTACATCGTTTCCATCCGCCGGATCGAGTCTTATACGGCCGAGATGGTCGAGGTCAATGGTATATCGATCCCCATTGGGAAGGGCTATAGGGACGGGCTCGAGAATTTGTAAAAAAAAGCGCCCTTCCCGGGAAGAGCGCTTCAGGTAAAAAGATCATCTGGATCAAGGGATCCAGATCGATTGGATCAATTGG
>JAMFRX010000075.1 GCA_026224995.1 Puia dinghuensis | reverse complement strand
GTAGTTCCTGATTGGCTGGTTTCCTTTGGGTCCGTACCGATGCCTTCGGCATCTAGTAGGGCTGATGATGGGCCTTACGGCCTCTTTTCCCACTCCGTGTGAAAAGTGCCGGGCTCGTCGATCCGCTGATAGGTATGAGCGCCGAAATAATCGCGCTGGGCCTGGATCAGATTGGTCGGCATGCGTTCGCTGCGGTAGGCGTCGAAATAGCTTAGTGCGGCCATCAGTCCAGCTACGGGATACCCCATGTGGATGGCGTGGATGATCACATTGCGCATATTCTGCTTCTTGCCCTGGAGCAGCTGGGCGATCTCTCCTTCCAATAACAAATTCGGCAGCAAAGGGTTCTTTTGGAAGGCCTTAAAAAATACTTCAAGCAAAGAAGATCGGATGATACAGCCGCCACGCCAGACCTTTACGACCTCCTGGACCGGGATCTGCATGTCCAGCTCTTTGGAGGCGATCTGTAACATGGCCAGCCCCTGAGCATAGCTGATGAGGACGCCGAAGAACAGGGCATCCTGCACCTGCTGGATGAACACCTCCTTGGGGACGGGGATGTCGGAGGAGGGCGTCTTATAAAGGGCGGCAGCCTGGGCCCGCTCGTCCTTGTAGGCGGACAGCTCACGCATGCAGACGGCCATATCGATCACCGGGATGGGAACGCCGAGATCCATGGCATCCTGTGAGGTCCATTTCCCGGTGCCCTTGGCGCCGGCCTTGTCGAGGATCATATCCACCAGGCGGTTGCCGGTCTTGTCGTCCACCTTGAGGAAGATATCCCGGGTGATCTCCACTAAAAAGGATTGCAGGTCGCCGTCATTCCAGTTCTTGTATGTCTTGTGCAGCTCGTCGTTGCCGAGTCCCAGACCGCGGTGCAGCAGGTCGTAGGTCTCGCTGATCAGCTGCATGATCGCATATTCTATGCCGTTATGCACCATTTTTACATAGTGTCCTGCGGCGCCCTTGCCCAGATGCGCGACACAAGGCACTCCATTGACCTTGGCCGACACGGCTTCCAGCATCGGCTGAACGACCTTGTACGCTTCGGGGTCACCACCAGGCATGATGCTGGGGCCGGTGCGGGCGCCCTGCTCTCCGCCGGAGATGCCTACGCCCATGAAGTGAAAGCCTTTTTCTTCCATATAGGCGACCCGCCGCAGCGTGTCCGTATAATGCGAGTTGCCGCCGTCGATCACGATGTCGCCTTTGTCCAGCAATGGCAGCAGGTCGTGGATGACGTCGTCTACCGGCTTACCTGCGGGAACGAGCATCATCATACTTCTTGGTTTCTCGAGGGCCTGGATCATTTCCGCCAGGGTGGCGACGCCTTTTACTGTTGTGCCCGCTGTCGCGGAAGATTCGAGCGTCGCTCCTTTCGTTGCGTCTTTATCAAAGCCGACTACTGCAAAGCCGTGATCCGCCATGTTGAGCAGCAGGTTGCGCCCCATAACTCCAAGACCGATCATACCGAATTTAAATGAATTGTTTGCCATAGACTATTTTATAAGAGGCCATAAATTTAGGCATAATAAATAAAAACAGGCCGGCTTTATAAAAAAGCAGGAAGCGTGCTTTGAAAAATATGGCACGTTTCCTGCCTTCGGCTAACGTCTGTCCTTCGGACGGCCGCTGGGAGCGGCATGGAGAAGCCGGCCTGAGAGCAATATTATTTGTTGGTTATTTCACCTCATCCGGATGCGGATTGCCCCTGTGGCAGGTCATACAGGTGATGGTCGGGAGCATGTTGCCCTTATCGTCCTTGTTGAAGCTAAAGAATTTCTTGTTTATTCTACCGGTCATTTTGTACATATGACGGGCGATGTTCTTTTCCGGCTTGGCATCGCTGGCAAAATCCAGGTGATGAGACGTGCTGTCTGCGGAAGGCGCATGACAGAAACCACATTTTACGCCCAATGCTGCTTTCCAGCTGTCCATGATCTTATCCAGATCTTCGTGGCTGATGTCCTTGGGCAGGACCTTCAGGTTCTTGGCCCTGTCGTCAGGAGGCCGGGTCGCGGCCATTCCGATGAACATAAGCGCGAAAAGAGCGGCGGCGACGGCGAAATGCTTGCTGTGCAACATTACAAATGTTTTTGGTCCTCGAATTTAAGGAAAAGCCAGATATATACCGAAGGAATGACCGCTTTCAGGTTAACAAATTACTAATTGCCCCAAGTTCAATTTATTTCGCTTGGCGGTTCGGGTAATTGTCCCTATCTTTGTATTGTTAATTTGAGCTGATACAGCACTAGTAATTGAATGATCATTTCCGCTATTAAATCTCCGGTAATTGTTAGTCGTCTTTACTCCCTGCTTTTTTTACTCAGATTGTTTTTTATTATTATTTTAACCAGTTATTAGTATGAACATTTACGTTTCGAATTTAAGTTTTAACGTCACGGACGAAGACTTACAGGATTATTTTGCAGAATACGGAGAAGTTTCTTCTGCAAAGGTCATTATGGACAAGTTTACCGGCAAGTCCCGCGGATTTGCATTTGTAGAAATGTCCGATGACGAAGCTGCTAAAAAAGCTATCCAGGAATTGGACGGCGCTTCAGTCGATGGCAGGACCATCGGTGTTTCTGTAGCTAAGCCTAGGGAAGATCGCGGCAACGGCGGCGGTGGTAACAAAGGCGGCGGCGGTGGATCTTTCCAGCGCAGGGGCAATAGCAACTACAGCAACAGCAGATATTAAAAAAATCACTGTTTTTGTCGATATAGGGCTCCTCTACAGGAGCCCTTTTATTTTTTAGCTGGTTGGGCTCATTCAGGCCGCCCGTAAGCCTTTGTGCAGGGTGAGCGCTACGGTTGTGCCCGTATCCCAGGAGTCGATGCTGATCGAACCACCCAGCTTCTCGGCAGCATCTTGCACCTGCCGGAAACAATTGGCGCAGCTTCGGTAAAAATAGACACCGGCATTCCGCACCCGGATCATCGTGCTTTCTCCCAGGCACACGGACTCTATATGGATGCACTCGTTCTGCGTGCAGTCCACGACCTTATCCAACAGATTCCAGAGGACAAAGGCCAAGAGATTCTCGTCGGATCCCACTTCGAGATCCCTATCTATTTGATTGATAATTATGGACTTGCGACTTACGGCGCGGGGCAGTAACCCTGCCGTCAGCTCATCTACGAAGCGATGGAGGCTAATAGTAGTAATACAATCAGAAGCCATTGGAACAGGATTTTAGTAAGGGTTGCTTTAACCGTGTAAATGTAACGCAATGAGACATTACTTTATGTGGCGCCTAAGGTTTTTTTTCCGAAAAATAAAGGAAGCCCATAGCGTAATGCTACGGGCTTCGGTATATGTGGATTCCTGATTTCTACTACCAGTGTCCGCGGTTCCAGTGATATCCCCTGGTGCCATGGTCCCAATGGCCCGAAGTCCAGGTATGGCCAGCCCTTGGCCGGCCCCAATAGCCATTGTGATAATGGTATCCTCCACCGCTCCATGCCCACTCGCCGTCTATCCAGATGTACCCGTCGCCAGGAGAAACAGGCCGGGTATAGACGACATCGGCGGGCTGGTCGCTGACGTATCCGTCTGTCGCACAGCCGGTGGCAGCCAGGCAGCCCGCTATTCCAATGATTAATAGTGTCTTTTTCATGACTTTTGATTTAATAAGTCTTACCACCACTATAATGACCAATAATATGCCAGCCTCCCAAGGCGGAAGCGGAGGGGTATTTGTGGGCATATTTCCCCAAAGAACAGCGTAAATGATTAATTTTGCACCAATGTCCCGTTACAGGGGCTTCTTACCATGAGTGCAACAACTACGATCCCGCCGACCCTGACAGCGAAGGATTTTGCTACCGATCAGGAAGTGCGCTGGTGCCCGGGATGCGGCGATTATATCATCCTGGCGCAGGTGCAGAAGGTCATGCCGACCCTGGGAATACCCCGGGAGAACATCGTTATCATTTCCGGCATCGGCTGCAGCAGCCGGTTTCCCTATTACATGAACACCTTCGGCATGCATTCGATACATGGCCGGGCGACGGCCATTGCCTCGGGCCTCAAGGCCAGCCGTCCCGAGCTCAGCATCTGGGTGGTCACGGGCGACGGCGACAGCCTGAGCATCGGTGGCAATCATACCATCCACCTGCTGCGGAGGAATTTCGACCTGAACATCCTGCTGTTCAACAACCAGATCTATGGGCTCACCAAAGGGCAATACTCCCCGACCTCGGAGGAACGGAAGGTCACGAAATCTACGCCTTTCGGCAGCATCGATCACCCGTTCAACCCCCTGGCTCTTGCCATGGGCGCCGATGCGACTTTTGTAGCCCGGAGCATGGATCGCGACCCCAAGCACCTGCAGCAGCTGCTGCTTCGCAGTCAGGCTCATAAAGGCTCCAGCTTCCTGGAGATCTATCAGAACTGCAATATCTTCAATGATGGAGCTTTCGAGGTCTTTACCGAAAAGGGCAGCAAGCCATTGGAGACTCTCTTCCTGGAGCAGGGGAAGCCCCTGGTCTTCGGCGCCCAACGGGAAAAGGGCATCCGGCTGGACGGCTTCCGCCCCGTGGTGGTAGAGCTCGGCAACGGGGTCAGCGAGAGCGACTGCTGGATACACGACGAAAAGGACTTTTATAAGGCTCAGATCCTGGTTCGAATGTTCGACGATCCGAGAATCGAAGGCCATCTGCCCAGGCCCTTTGGCGTCTTCTACGAAACGGACCGGCCTTGCTATGAAGATATGCTGAACCTTCAAATACAGGAGGTGATCCTTAGTAAAGGGAAAGGGAACCTGGATAAGCTGCTGCGGGGAAACGAGACCTGGACGATAGCCTGAGCACGTCCTGGACAAGACAAGGACATTTTCGCCCTTACACAAAATAAAAAGAGGTCGGCCCGACAGGATTGAGCCGCCTCTTTTCTGGTTTTTTCACAGTGAAGTCTTTTTCAGGGAAATTTTTTCAGGGCCAGAGGGGGCAGAGCGGACCACGGGTCCGCTGGCCGAAGGCCAATCATTAGATTTTTTTCAGGCCAGGATTATTTTTCACACAATCCTGGCTTGATAAAAAAGAGCCAGCGATAGACATCGCCGGCCTGTGCTTACCTCTGAAACCACAAAAAGAAAAAGTTGAAAAGGTTTGAATATTTTCCATCGCAATCTGTTCTAAAGTTACTAAGACCGGGACCCGGACAAAACACTCTGTTACACTATACCTTACTGTTAGTATTGACCGCGTTTTCCGGCCGTCCCTTCTGCAGGGCGCACCGTAAAAAAATAAATTTCGGGTAACTAATCGCGGTAGACAGCCAAACTGAATTTACCGGAGGATCGTTTTTGCAGGGTAACGGGAGAATCTTGACAGGACAGGGGATAGGTGTCTCAAGAGTAATATGATGGATTTACTTTATAGCTCGAATGAAAACCTGGATATCGATGGAACGGGAGTCTTCGGATAGAAATTGGACGATCGAGCTCCCAAAGGGAGGAAAAGACTGGTGGAAATTGGATCGGAAATTTCTTTATTGTGTTTCCGTAGTCGACGCGATATCTTCAGAGTGTGTAAGCGGGGTAAAAATAAAGACAGTTTTGGTAAAAAGCAATAATTTTTTTTCAATTTTTGTTTAGCCGCTACGTCCCGCTTGAATTCCCGCAGCCGGGTCGCGCTCCTAATGCCTTACTGAACAAGGGTTTCAAGCTCTCTGTCAGCAGCCTTGAATGTTTTTTC
>JAMFRX010000615.1 GCA_026224995.1 Puia dinghuensis | reverse complement strand
TTCTTCGGCAACAAATACAGCTACCTCGTCGCCAAAGTGCAGACGGCCGACCTGAAAGCGGCGCTCGGCTTTATGAGCACTACCTGGAACAATATCAACACCGCCACCCCCTTTTCTTACTCTTTTCTCAGCGAGGATTTTGCCCGGAATTACGAGAAAGAACAGCGCACTTCCAGCCTCGTGATGTCCTTTACAGGCATCGCTATCCTGATCGCCTGCCTCGGTCTTTTCGGGCTTACTGCCTTCGCCGCCGAACAACGAACGAAAGAGCTCGGGATCCGCAAAGTGCTCGGCGCTTCCATCGGTAACCTCACGGTCCTGCTGTCCTGGGACCTTATCCGGCTGGTGGCGATCTCCATCGTGATCGCCTGCCCGCTGGCCGCCTATGTCATGAATAAATGGCTGGATAATTTTGCCTTTCGCATCCATCTGAGCTGGTGGATGTTCCTTGCCGCGGCCGCTGCGGGTACGCTCACGGCCATGCTCACGGTCAGCTTTCAGTCCATTAAGGCTGCCCGCGCAAACCCCGTCCGTAGCCTCCGCTCGGAATAGACATCATGGCCGGCGCCTTTCAAGTTTGTGGTGCCGCCTTCGCCGCAATAGCCTTGTGCAAGACCGAAACCAGTTCATCAAGGTCGAACGGTTTCTCTATGTATAGATCGGCGCCGGCTTCCGCCGCCAGCCGCGCCACATCCTGGTTGGCGCTGAAGAATACAATTGGTAAGTGCATATGGTCCGCAGAAGCCCGGATAGCTTGAGAAGCCGTGATCCCACCCATCGGCGGGATCTTGTTGTCCATGAGCACCACATGCGGCGCTCCACGGTCGATCTTTCCCAGGACATCCTCGCAGTTGTTCTGTGCGATAACCTCAAATCCGTTGGTTCTTAACACGATAGAGCAGACTTCGAGAATGTCCGCATCGTCGTCGAAGATGATTACCCTAATGCTCATAGCCGGTTGTTTCTTAACTGTAAGACCTGTTCGCCGTTTAATAACCTACATCTATGCCAAATATTTAAATTGTGCGAAACTCGGCAGTGTTTCAATTTAACGCTTTTGTCCCCCCAATACCCCAACTCGAAGCTTTTTCGGGAAATTTCACCCGGTGCGAAGTATCTTTGCCGGTCGTTTTACCCTTTTTGAGCGCGAAATAACACCGGAAAAATAAGTTCCCCCCTGCGAAACAATAGGGAACGACGTTTGTACTATACACGGACATAGATCTATAGCAAATTTTTATTATTTGACAGAGCAACCAAATTCATGAGCATCAGGCGGTATTTTTTATTATTCTCTTTTATTGTTGGTATCCAGGGAATTGCATTTAGCCAGGTCGGTCACCCCGCAGATTCCCTAAAAACAGACTCCTTGCAGGCCAAGGGAAAGCCAAAGCCGACGAACAACCTCGCTAAGCAATATGATTTCGGCGATCTCACTCATGCGATCCTTCACCCCAATAAACCAGTCAGCCCTGACCATAACAAATCTGGCATCATAGTGGTGCCAAACGTAGCTGCCAATCCAACTATCGGCGGGCAGCTGGGGATCAAAGCGGTCGCGGGCCGGAAGCTGGGCACCGATTCCAATACGCTCTTCTCTATCGGCGCTACCTCTGCTTCCTACACTACCAAGGGGATCCTCTATTTTTATGTCAACCACAACATCTTTACCCCCGGCAACAAGTTCAACTTCCAGGGCAACCTGGTGGCTTCCAAAACGGTATCTCCTGACTATGGTTTCGGCATCGGACGCACGTTTAAAGGCGGAAGCGCCGCGGATTCCGTTTTAGCGGACCCAACGCACAAAGTGTATCCCATCCATTCCATCTATTTCAATCTAAGAGAGAAGGTATATAAGAAGGTGGCGAAGAACCTTTTTGTCGGCGCGGGGATGTCCTTTGAGATCAGGCGTAAGGTCGACGACAACGATTCAGTCGACAATGCCACTCCCTCCAGTGTCTACAACAACCGTCATGATCTCCCACAGGATCACTACTCGATGAACGGGTTCCTCTTCAATCTGGAATACATTACCCGGGACAATCCGAACCGGGCGTATAAAGGGATCTATTTCGATGCCGGCGTCCGGATCAACCAAACATGGATCGGCAGCACCAAGAATGCGGTACAAATCTCCTCTGACTTCCGGAAGTATTTTAGCTTATCATCCTCGGCGCCCGGATTCGTTCTTGCCTTTTGGAATTGGGGCTCCTATCTCGTAACAGGTACTATCCCCTACCTGGAATTGGCAGGTACCGCCAGGGACGGCACCTTTCGCAGTGGCCGCGGGTATACGACCCAATACTTTAGATCCACCGAGTTCAACGATACGGAAGGCGAATTGCGCTTTCCTATAATGACCAATCAATTCCTCAGCGGCGTCGTCTTCGGAAATCTGCAGACCGGCAGCGATGCCCATGGCACCAAAATATTCCAGCAGTTTGAGCCGGGCTACGGCGCCGGCCTCAGGGTGCTGTTCAACAAGGCTACCCGTACCAACCTGGCGCTGGATTATGCCTATGGCCGGTTTGGGAACAAAGGATTTTTCCTCAACCTCAACGAGTGTTTTTAAGCCCCCCGGACTAGCGGTTATTTCAGTATATTGCTATTATGTACAGCAAGACCCGCCAACAGCTAGCTGCCCTCCTCCTGGGCCTCACCGTCTTTTATTCAGCAGCCCGCGCTCAATCGCCCGCCGCCATTCCAGCCTATCTGCAGCCAGAAGTTGCCGCTGTCTTCGGCGGGATAAGTCCCGACTCTATTCGGACCGTGATGAGCATTCTCGCCTCAGACAGCCTCCAGGGCCGTCAACCCGGTACCCACGGCTTCGCCATGGCCAGCGACTATGTTCAATCTAAATTCAAAGCCATAGGCCTGCTGCCCGGTGTCGGCGGAGATTCCTATATACAGCCCGTTCTGTTTAAAAAGGCAACAGTAGTAGAAGCGGGCTCTGCCCTACAAGTTGGCGGCGTCGTTCTTACCTACGGGCAGGACTACCTTCTCCATCCTTATTTCTATCACCCCACATCCACGGTAGCGGCCCAACTCGTCTTTGTCGGCTACGGCATCTACGCGCCCGAGCTGAAATACGACGACTATGGCAACATCGATGTTAAAGGAAAGATCGTCGTGTATCTCGACCAGGCCCCCGCTATCTTCCCTTCTAACGAAAGAGCCTATTTCTCCTCCCCCGCGACAAAATATGCCGAAGCGGTAAAAAAAGGCGCCGTGGGAGTGATCACCGTTTCCCTCTCCGGTACTGCCGCCACCTGGGAGGCAGCCGCGAAGAGAGCGGGGCAGGGGACCTACCGTTGGGCCGAGGCAAGCGGACAGCTGCAGCCGGACTTCCCTGAACTGAAGGTCGTCGCCGCCTTGAACCCCGCCCGCGCAGCAGCCCTCTTTTCGAGCTCCGGCCATGACTGGCAAAGCGTCGTCGAAAAGGCTAAAGCCGGTCAGCCACAATCTTTTCCCCTCGGCATCTCGGCCTCCCTGCAGGTCACGACCAGCCTCGTCGACGTCAAGACCTCCAATCTGGTCGGCGTGATCCCCGGCAGCGACCCCGTGCTGAAGAGCCAGTATATCGTCTATGCCGCCCACCTCGACCACTTCGGTATCGGCTCGCCGGTAAAAGGAGACTCCATCTACAACGGCGCCCACGACAACGCCTCGGGCGTGGCCCTGCTGCTCGAAATAGCCCGCACCTTCCGCCGCCTTCCCACCACGCCTAAACGTTCGGTGATCATCACCATCGTGACGGGCGAAGAGCTGGGACTGCTGGGCTCCGATTATTTCATCAATCACCCAACCGTTCCCCGCAAAGACATCGTGGCCAACCTGGCCCTCGACATGCCTTTCTTCTTTCATCCCGTGCTGGATATCGTTCCCTATGGCGCCGTCCATTCCAGCCTTTCCCACCAGGTAGAAGCCGCGGCAGGCTATTTGGGCCTGGGCATCGGCCCCGACCCCTTCCCCGAACAGGTGGTCTTCATCCGCAGCGACCATTATAGCTTTATCCGGAAAGGCATCCCCGCCCTTTTTATAAAAAGCGGCTTCAAGACGGTGGTCGGCGACACGGTCGACCGGAGCCGGTCGGACGTGGACTGGCGCAAGACGACCTATCATACCCCGCAGGACGATATGAGCCAGGCATTCGACTTCGACGCCGCGGCTACCCACGTGAAGCTCAACTTCCTCATAGGTCTCCTCGTTTGCGAAGAGAAAGAACGGCCTACATGGAATAAAGGAGATTTCTTCGGCGGAAGACTCGGGAATAGCAAGTAAATTTGCAGCTTCTCAATCTTCTCCGATGGCCAATCCCTATCTTTCTCTGCTCAGTACCGCCTGGCGCTATGCCCGCAACGAAAAGAAGAGATACGTACTGGTCTATACCATGTTCATCTGCGCCAACCTGGTCTATTCCCTCAACCCGATCCTCTTCGGCTGGTTCATCGGCAGGATACAACGGGATACCGCCCACGTCTGGCACTATGCCCTGCTCTATGCCGCCGGCTATATCAGCATAAAATTCGGCCAATGGTGCTTCCACGGTCCCGCCCGCGTCATGGAACGCTCTCTGTCCTTCCGCCTGAGCCGTAACTTCCTGCAGGAGAAATACCATCAGGTCCTGCACCTGCCGGTGAAATGGCAGCAGGATCATCATAGCGGCGCCACTATCAACAGGGTACGTAAAGCCTACGAAGCCCTCCGCGAATTCTTCGACCGCGGCTTCATGTACGTCTATGCCCTCAGTAAGTTTTTGTTCTCCGTGATCGCCATGCTCTATTTTTCTCCCCTCTTCGGCAGCATCGCCGTAGCCCTGGGCATCTGTACTATCTTCATCATCCGCACTTTCGACAAACCCTTTATCAAAGCCCTCGAGGAGGTCAACGAGAACGAACATGCCGTCTCCGCCACCCTCTTCGACAGCCTGAGCAATATCATGACGGTGATCACGCTCCGCCTGGAGCGGAGCATGGAGACCGGCCTGCTCGCCAAGGTGCAGCGGATCTTCCGGCCCTTTCGCAAGAGCGCCCTCATCAATGAATGGAAATGGTTCTGCGCAGAAATGATGATCGTCACTATCTATGGGATGATCACCCTCGGCTATATCTACCAGCATTGGGCCCCCGGGAAGCTCTTCTATGTCGGCAGCCTGGTGACTCTCCTCGCCTATGTAAACACCTTCACCAGCGTGTTCCAGGACATCGCCTGGCAGTATACTGATATCGTCCAGTTCAATACCTATGTCCAGACGGCCTCCGTCATCAGCGCCGCCTATGCCGAAAGCCATCGCGCCGACAGACCGGACGGCCTGCCCGCCGGCTGGAAGACCCTGGAGATCAGCCGGCTCGACTTCTCCTATCACGCGGCTTACGATACTACCCGCGGCGCCCAAAGCCTTCACAACTTGAATCTCACCATCCGCCGCGGACAACGCATTGCCCTCATCGGCGAAAGCGGCAGCGGCAAGAGCACCCTCCTGGCGTTACTGCGGGGCCTCTATGATCCCCAGCCCGGCATCCGCCTCCACGTCGACGGCGCAGACGCCGCCCTGGAACAGGTAAACGAAAGCGTTACCCTCTTCCCCCAGGAACCCGAGATCTTCGAGAATACCCTGGCTTACAACATCACCCTGGGCCTGCCCTTTACCGAACAGGAGATCCTCCAGGTATGCGAAGGCGCCCATTTTACTGATGTGATCAGGCAGCTGCCACAGGGACTGGAATCCGATATCCGGGAAAAAGGTGTCAACCTCTCCGGCGGTCAGAAACAGCGGCTCGCCCTGGCCCGCGGCATCCTCGCCGCCCGCGACAGCGACCTCGTCCTCCTCGACGAACCTACCAGCAGCGTAGACCCCCGCACGGAAGCCATGATCTACGAAGGCCTCTTCAAAGCCTTCGCCGACAAGGCCATCATCTCCTCCATCCACCGCCTCCACCTTCTCCCTCACTTCGATTACGTCTACGTCCTCCACCAGGGCCGGATCATCGCCCAGGGCACCTTCGAGCACCTGCGCGACCACGACCCGGCCTTCCGCGAAATGTGGCGCCACCAAAAAGCGCAGGCAAGGCCCGACGACCAGTGAAAAAACGAAAAGGCCCGGGAAGAAGATTCCGGGCCTTTCGTTAGCTGGACCTCCAATCTTAAATGAGCCCCGCCAGTTCTAAACTCTTCTTCTTGAGCTTCCGTACCT
>JAMFRX010000614.1 GCA_026224995.1 Puia dinghuensis | reverse complement strand
CCCTTGCCCCTGGCCGCGAAGATCGGCAGCACCAGCGCCTTTGTAGCCGCCACCTCCCAGGCCCCCGTGGGCATGGGCCCCAGTATGGATTGGATCCCTTCGACCACCTGTAGTTGCCTCGTGGCAGCTGCAAGTTGTAGCGCCCTGGCCAGCTCGCCGCCATCTTCCGGCGTCACATTATAATATAGTGAAAAAGGAAAATCATGCGCATTCCCGCCAAGCGTCTCCAGGGTCCGTCGGATGGCCTCCTTATAAGTGCCGCAGTCCAGCAGGCTCTTGCCCAGCTGCGTGAGCGTCTGCAGCTGCCGCCCGCCCAGGATGCGGTCCGTGTCGTCCACATTGAAGCAGATCATCCCGGCCGTGACACCATCGTCACCAGGGATGGGCGTATAGCTAAACGTATAGTAGGTCTCCTCCGGGTAGCCATTGCGTTCCATGATCAGCAGCTGCGACTCCACGTAAGTCCCCTCGTCCTTGTCCATCACGGTGTGGAGCATCGGCCCTATCTCCCGCCAGATATCCTTCCACACGATGGAAGCCGGCTTACCCAGGGCCGTGGGATGCTTGCCGCCCACGATCGCCTTGTAGGGATCGTTATAGAGCTTTATCAGATCCCTGCCCCAGCCGATCCATATCGGCTGCCGGGACGTGAGCATGATGCGCATACAGGTACGCAGGCTCTGCGGCCACTGTTCGATTGGCCCCAAAGGCGTTGACGACCAGTCGTATTCCCGAATACGCTGCCCCATCTCGCCTCCACCCGATAAGAATTCTGGGATCGCCGTTCTCAGCTCCATAGTGTAATGTCCCTAAAATTAAGGTATCGCAGGTGAAAAAAAAAGGCCGCTCCTATGAGCAGCCTCTGTTATGGGGTTAGGGGTATAGTACGCTCTTATTTCCGTCTGTCGATCGGATAGTTCATCAGGATCATCTCCACCCGGCGGTTCTGCGCCATGCCTTCCGGCGTATCGTTGTCGGCGATCGGCTTCTTGCTGCCATAGCCAACGAACTGCATGCGGATCTGCGAGATGCCATGCCTGGTCAGGTAGATCACCACCGATCTGGCGCGGCGGTCGCTCAGGCGCTGGTTCCTTTCGTCCGTACCCTCGCTGTCGGTATACCCTTCTACGCGGAGGCGCAGGGTGCTGTCGGACTCCAGGATCGTGACCACCCTGTCGAGCTCGGCATAAGACACCGGCTCGATGATGGCCTTGGCCCGTACGAAGAAGATGCGGTCGGCGGCATGGTTCACGCCCCTGATATATTCCGGCTTAATGGGCGGACAGCCAAAGTTACTCTTGACGCCTTTCACCAGCGGGCACTTATCATCATCGTCGTTGACGCTGTCACCGTCGGTATCCGGTGCAGGGCAGCCCTGGAAATTGATGGATCCCTTGACGCCGGGGCACTTGTCCTTATAGTTAGGCACGCCGTCGCCGTCGCTGTCGGGGCAGCCGAACAGGGGAATGGGACCCGCGCTGTCCGGACACAGGTCTTTCGAGTCGACCACACCGTCGCCGTCCCGGTCGTCTATGAGATTCTTGTCGCGGTACACCGTATCGGACAGCGTCGGCGTCTTGTCCTTGCTGCTGCTGTGTTGGAAAATTGGTATCGTCAGGCCGATATGTGCATCAGCCGTTTGCAAGCGTTGCTTGAGCATGCTCGACAGCACGCTGCCACTCCCTACAAAGAGTGGCCCTATCCGCACGCCCGCACCCCAATTCAGCTGGCCGTTGGCGTTATAGGATACAGGCGAGTAGATGCTCACCCATTTCTTCTCCAGCCTTGGGGTCACGGTGAAGGTCGTCACATAATTAGGGCTTATGGGATTGGTGGTGGCGAGCATATTCAGCAGGATGTCGCCATTGATATAAATGCGTTTGTAGATCTCGTAGTCCATGTTGAAATGCAGGGCCGTCGGCAGCGCCACGTTAGTCGCGGGCGCCACGCCCTTGGCGACGATCAGTCCGCCCGTCTTCAGCCGGTTGAAATAGTCGTTGTAGGACTCTTGGCTCTGCTTGGCGAACTCCTGGGTATTGTGTCCGTCCGCCGTCACCGTATAGGTCTGGCTGTTGAGGGAGTTGGTATACTTCACCGAGCCGATATCCGTCACCGAAAGCCCGATCCGCAGCTTGCTCGTAGCCGGGTCGCCGGCCGCCTTGAGCTCATAGACGAAGCCCAGGTCCATGCCCCAGCCCCGGCCCGCTTTTTTATTGATGAGATCGCTGATGCTCGTCCCGTTGCCCGCATTGTCCAGGTTGGCGCTATATTGCGCCGTCACATCCGCCTGCATGTTCACGATATTATTGGCGGGGTCGATATTCACCTGCATCGGTCCGCTGCTCACGCCGCCATAGGCCAGGCCCGCGATATACTTTCCCGTGATGCCCAGCTTCATCTCCGAATGTTCGTTCTTGTACAGCACGCGGCCGTATGAAACGCCCGCTTCCGCGAAGGCATTGGCCTTCACCTGCAGGCTACGGTTCTCGATATTCGTGTTGTAGAAAGTCGGATCGGCGATCCCCGTCAGCCGAAACAGCGGGTCGCCAAGATTATACTCATTTCCGATGACCCTAAGCCGGGTGATCAGGCCCAGCGCATCCTTGCGGGTAAGATTTATCGTAGCCGAAGGACCCAGGATGTCCAGGTTCGTATACATGTACTTATAGTCCGTATTGGAACTCTTGTAAAAGCCATCCCCTTCTTTGAGGCCGGAGAATTTGAAGCCGAAGAGGCGGCTCCGGTCCATCTCGTAGGCGTTATTGCCAGCCAGGGCGCTGATGGAGAATAGGTTGACATTGACCTTATACTTACTGTCGGCTAGCGTACCGGGGTTCAGGATCACTCCATTGACGCCGGAATAATTGTCGTAACCGTATCCGATAAAGGATTGGGAAAAAGCAGTCAGGCGCACGAAGGTAAATAACAGGAAGGCTGCTGCGCTCTTCTTGATCATAACGACGGGTTCTTGGTTATTTAATAGGAACTTGGATCGGATAACTCCTGTGGATAACGGAGTTCTACGAGGATTATTGTCCGAAACCTGTCCCTACCCATTCACCGGGGTCTGCTCAGCGCATCCGCATTCACCGACCCATTGACCTGCACCTTGGTGATATTCACCTTACCCAGTCCCCCGATGGTAATCGAATACGGCAGCACGTATCCCCCCGGTATCACCTTATACTCGCCAAAGCCGATGTCTACCGTGGCGTCGCCTTTCCCGACCCATCCTTCCAGGGCTCCGCCGCCGCCCATCATGCCGCCCCCTTTGCGGGTCTCCCGCAGGATATACCAGGACTGCTGATCTACGGAGTAGATGATCGATTCTATGCTGGGAAACAGACTTTGAGCTTATAGCAGGGCCGGCCATCGAGGGTGTCCGTGCCGACGCGCTCTATCTTATTGCCTTTCTGGTTGTAATCGATGAAGACGCCGGCGGGGTCGATCTCCGTCTGCAGGGCCCTCAGCTGGTCCTCCGGAAGCGCTTTGAACAGTCCACCCGTCCGGGGACTCGAGATCCAGCCCTGGCGGGGCGTCACGATCACGGTGATCTTGCCCACGCCATAATCGATCTCCTGGCGATAGAGGCGGTCATACACCCTCCATGTCCGGGTATTGACCTGCGTACCGTTGTCCAGCACGGCTACACCTTCCTGATAGAGAGAATTGATGGATTGCAGCTTGTCCCTTCCGCCGAGGGCTTCTACTATATGGGTGACGATCTCCGCGGCGCTCTGGGCCTCGGCCTCGACGGTCACGACTAAGCTAATTATAGTGCAAAATAGAAGGGCGACAAGCGTTCGGTGCATACAACCAGGGTTTATGGATTCTTCGTTTGCCAAATTTAGTGTTATTTCGTGCTTAAATACTAGTAAAGGAAATGCAAATAAGGGGCCACCTGGTTAATATCATCGAACAAAAGATCGATCCGGTCGAAATCCTGATCGTAGAAGGTAGAATAGTGTCAATAACCACTGAACCCGGTGGTTCAGCGGACGGCCCGTACATCCTGCCCGGCTTCGTGGACGCCCACGTCCACATAGAAAGCTCGCTCCTCATCCCTTCCGAGTTCGCCCGCCTGGCCGTCGTCCACGGCACCATCGCCACCGTAAGCGATCCCCATGAGATCGCCAACGTCTGCGGCCTTCCCGGCATCGAATTCATGCTCACCAACGGCAAAACCGTGCCCTTTTATTTCAATTTCGGGGCCCCCAGCTGCGTTCCCGCCACCCGCTTCGAATCGGCAGGAGCTACCCTCGACGCCGCCGCCGTCGAATCCCTGCTCGCCCGGGGCGAGATCAAATACCTCAGCGAGCTAATGAACTTCCCCGGCGTTCTTAACAAGGACCCCGAAGTCATGGCGAAGATAGCGGCCGCAAAGCGTTTAAGCAAGCCCGTAGATGGACACGCCCCCGGCCTCCGCGGCGACGATGCACGGGCCTATATCGCCGCGGGCATCAGCACCGACCATGAATGCTTCACCGCTGAAGAAGCCCTCGACAAGCTCCGCGCCGGCATGAAGATCCTCATCCGCGAAGGCAGCGCCGCAAAGAACTTCGATGCCCTAGTACCCCTACTGAACGATTATCCGGAGATGATGATGTTCTGCAGTGACGATAAGCATCCGGACAGCCTGGTGGCGGGACACATAGACCGACTCTGCGCCCGCGCCGTCGCCAAAGGTATAGATACATTCAAGGTCCTCCGCGCGGCCTGCATCAATCCCGTGGAGCACTATAAGCTGGAACATGGCCTCCTGCGGACGGGTGACCCCGCCGACTTCATCATCGTAGAAGACCTGGTGAACTTCCGCGTCCTGGAGACCTATATCAAGGGCCAGCTGGTCGCGGCCAATGGAGTCACAAAGTTGGCCTCTACCCATCTTGTCACCGAGACGGTGCCCGCACCCACGACCTCCGGCGCCATGCTCTCCGCCGCGCCTATCAACAACTTTAAGGCCAAGCCCCGCGCCGTAGCCGACTTTGCCTATCCGCTGGATAAATGGGGCGAGCAGGAAAACGTGGAGCAGGTCTATTGTATCGAAGCCCTGGACGGCCAGCTCATCACCAACAAGCTCGTGATCCCCGTAGCCGATACCCGGCCCGGAGACGGCTATCTACACAGCAATCCCGATAAGGACCTCCTGAAGATCGTCGTTGTCAACCGCTATACGGCCGCACCCGTCGCCAAGTCGTTCATCAGGAATTTTGGGTTAAAGCGGGGCGCTATTGCCTCTTCGGTTGCGCATGACAGTCATAATATCGTCGCCGTCGGCGTCGACGATGAGAGCATCTGCCGGGCAGTTAATTTGATAATTGAGCATAAGGGCGGATTGAGCTGTGTTGCGCCGGGCCAGCCCGTTGGTACCGAGTTCCTCCTTCCCCTTCCCGTGGCCGGCCTGATGAGTTTGGACGACGGCTACCGCATCGCCGAAGGGTACACTGCCATCGACCATATGGCCAAGGAGCTGGGCGCTACCCTTGCCGCGCCGTTCATGACGCTGTCGTTCATGGCGCTGCTGGTGATCCCGCATTTGAAGCTTAGTGATCTGGGGGTGTTCGATGGCGACGCCTTCCAATTGCTATAGGTCCCCGGCGGGAAAAAAAGTAGTAGGATTTCGCGTGGAAACGTTGCTTTCCTGTATCTTAAGGAAAACCATCCTCCCATGCCCGGCGCCAATACCAAACTAGCCCTCCGCAGTCTGCGGAAGAACAAGGCCTTTACCGCCCTCAACATCCTCGGCCTCATGCTGGGGCTGTCGACCTTCCTGCTGATCGTCCTGTACGTCACCGACGAACTGGGCTATGACCGCTGGAATACCAGGGCCGACCGCATCGTCCGCATTAACACTGACCTGATGTCCGACGGCAAGCTCACGCCCTTCGCGGATGCCGCCCCGCCCGTGGCCCCCACCCTGAAGGCGAATTACCCCGAAGTGGAAGACGCCGCCCGCCTCTGTCCCGAGACCGGTATCCGCTTCCGCCGGGGCGACCAGGAGATGAGCGAACATGCCGTGGCGACGACCGACCCAAGCCTCTTCCGCCTCTTCACGCTCCCAGCTATTCAGGGCGATCCGGTCCGCGGGCTCGACCAGCCAAATACCCTGGTGCTTACCGCCTCTACGGCTCAGCGCTATTTTCATACGACACAGGCGGTAGGCCGCACCCTGGAGCGCCTCGACGAAAAAAGGGTCTATACCGTCGCAGCCGTCATCGCCGATCTCCCCGCCCAGAGCAGCTTCCATTATGATATCTTCCTCACCATCCGCGCCACCCAGCTGGATCTTGGCAAGAGCTTCTATGCCCTCTTCCCCATGTCCACCTTCGCGCTGCTCAAGCCTGGTACCGACCGGGCCGCCTTCGACAAGAAGCTCGTGGGTTTCATGCGCCGGTTCGCCACCGACTATGCCGCCTCCACTGTCGACCAAACGCCTCCGGCGCGCCAGTAGTTGTCGGGTCTGCCTGGTCAGTGAGTGGTGAAGCGAATGATTCGCGCCGTTAGCTTGCGTTTTCCGAAAGATCAAGAACAAGATCAACGGCGCTATTAACGGTGGCTGAGCGGCTAATCCGGTTGT
>JAMFRX010000613.1 GCA_026224995.1 Puia dinghuensis | reverse complement strand
GGGTGGAATGGCGCTGGGCGGCGGCCAGGGCCTTGCGGCGGCGGGCGGTAGTGGCAGGGATGGGTGGTGCGGCGGCAGCCGGAAGTCCGGTTGAGGTCGCCGGGGTAGTAGTGGTGATGGCTGCGGCCCGGCGGATACCTTCGGGTGTCCAGGCGGGACCGGCGGCGCCGCGATAGTTGCCGTCTACGGCATATACTTCCGATTCGTTGAAGCGCGAGGCGACGGTGATCGTGGTCCCGTAGGCCTGTTCTTCGAATAGCGCCTGAACAAGCTCGGGCCGGTTGTTATCCTGCGAAAGGTGGGCAAGGAGCAGGTGGCTCATGAAGGCAGGGCGATAGTCCATGAAGAGCTCCAGGGCCTGCCGGTTGGAGAGGTGCCCCTGGCCGCCCCTGATCCTGTTCTTGAGGGGCCAGGGATAGCGGCCATTCTCCAGCAGCTGTTCGTCATAGTTGGCTTCCAGGAAGGCAGCATGGCATTGCGCAAAATGACGGATCAGGTTGTCGCAGACGATGCCGAGATCCGTAAAGATGCCGACGCGGACGGAGGGGGAGGCTACGGTAAAGCTATAGGGGTCGGAGGCGTCGTGGGTCTTGGGGAAAGCCGTCACGGAGAGGGCGCCGATGGTCACGGCCTCACCCGGCAGAAAGCTTCTGACGAGCTGGGGGGCGGGGGAGAAGCGGCAATGCTCTAAGGTCGGCCCCGTGATATACACCGGTAGCTGGTAACGGTGAGACAGCACTTCCAGGCCGCGGATGTGGTCGTCGTGCTCATGGGAGACAAAAACTGCTTTCACCCGGTCCAGAGGAAGACCCAGGCGCTGCATGCGCCGTTCTGTCTCCCGGCAAGACAGTCCCGCGTCTATGAGCACAGCTTCTTGCTGGTTACCAATGTAATAACAGTTGCCATTGCTGCCGGAATTCAGGGATGCGATAAATAAAGTCATGGATGGAACAAATTTAGTTGAAATTTGCCATCATCGATCATACGGAAGAAGGGATGTGATCGTTAATACCTAATGAAGTGCCTTTCTACACGTTATAGTGCTTTTTGTCTTGCCGGACTGCTCGCTCTTTCTCCGGCCTTCAGCCGGGCGCAGACAGCGCTGGCCGACCATGAGCTTTACCGCCCGGGTTTTCATTTTTCCCCGAAAGAGAAATGGATGAACGATCCCAATGGCCTGGTCCGTTTTGATGGCGTCTACCACCTCTTTTTTCAGTATTACCCTGGCGATATCGTGTGGGGGCCTATGCACTGGGGCCATGCCACCAGCCGGGACCTCGTGCACTGGCAGCAGCAGGCCATTGCCCTGTATCCCGATAGCCTGGGCTATATCTTTTCCGGCAGCGCGGTCGTGGACTCGACCAATAGCAGCGGACTGGGCGCGAGGGGAAAGATACCCCTGGTAGCTGTTTTTACGCATCATAACCCCGAAGGGGAGAAGCGGCATGATAACAATTACCAGAACCAGAGCCTCGCCTATAGCCTGGACAAGGGCGCCACCTGGACCAAATATGCCGGCAACCCGGTGCTGAAAAACCCCGGGATCACCGACTTCCGCGACCCCAGCGTGAGCTGGTATGCGAAGGGCAGAAAATGGGTGATGGCGCTGGCGACCAAGGACAGGATCACTTTTTACTCTTCTACGGACCTCCGCAATTGGACGAAGGAAAGCGAATTCGGCGCAGGGCTGGGCTCGCATGGGGGCGTATGGGAGTGCCCTAACCTCTTTCCGCTGGTCCGGATGGAACATGAACATGAAAAAGTCTATTGGGTATTGCTCGTCAGCAACAACCCCGGCGGCCCGAACAGCGGGTCAGGGACACAATATTTTATCGGGCAGTGGGATGGGCATGTGTTCAAACCGATGGACAACGAGGTCCGCTGGATCGACTATGGTCCTGACGACTATGCGGGCGTAACATGGAACAACACCGGCAGGCGTCGCGTTTTCATCGGCTGGATGAGCAACTGGGACTATGCGAACACCCTGCCTACGGCCACCTGGCGCAATGCGATGACGGTGCCCCGTAACCTGTTCCTGGAGCAGTCGGGGTCTAAGCTCTATGTTGCCTCCCGCCCATCGCCGGAAGTCTACACCCTTGCGAAGCGGAAGGTGGAGCTGCGGCGTCTGATGGTCGACAGCACCAGCAACCTGACGAATCTGCTTGGCCTGCAGAAGGATACGGCAGGCAGGTATATCTTAGAAGTTCATGGGCCGGCCGATGAGAGCGTAGACTTCGTGTTCTCCAATGCGGCGGGTGAAAAACTGGTATTCGGCTATAACCCCATAAAACAGGAATACTGGCTGGACCGGAGCGCTTCGGGCAGAACGGATTTCCATTCTGGATTTGGCGGGGTATATACGGCGCCCAGGGTGAGCGATGCGGGGGATGTCGACCTGGAGTTTGTCATGGACCGCAGCTCGTTGGAGGTGTTTGCCGATAATGGGATGACGGTGATGACGAGCGTATTCTTTTCGCAGCAGCCGCTGACGAAGGTGCGGTGAATACTACGGATACGTGGTTGATAAAGAAACTGGAGTTTATGAGCCTGGCGGGGATCTGGTGACCCAGCCGGCCGGAAGTGAACAATAATTGTATCGATAGCGGACAGAGGAAAGGAGGTGTTGCATATAATAGGCTCGTATACAATTTCTTATGATCCGGCATTTTATTGGTAGTCAGCTTACCATGCTAGCAACCTTCTTCAAGACCGCATGGCGCAATATCATCCGCGGCAGAGTTTACAGCGCATTGAATATTCTGGGACTGGCGACGGGTATGGCGGTGGCCTTGCTGATCGGGCTATGGGTCTATGACCAATATTCTTATGACCGGTTCTTACCGGAGTATCAGCAAGCGTATCAGCTGAAGTTCACCAAGGAAAGCAATGGGGAGAAGCACACGCAGAAGGATGTGTGTCTGCCGCTGGAGGGGGCGCTGCGGCAGGATGTGGCGGAGGTCGCGTATGTGTCGCCGGCTTTCGGGCCGGTGGACAATGAGATGGCGGTGGGGGATAAGAAGCTGCTTCCGGAAGGATTGATCGTTGGGAACGATTTCCTGAAGATCTTTAGGTTTCCGGTGCTGCAGGGTAGTGCGGAGGGGGCGTTGAAGGATCCCCATTCCCTTGTGTTGACAGAGTCGCTGGCCCGGGCTTTATTTGGCGGGATCGACGTGGTGAACAGGATAGTGCGGATCGACAATGACAATAAGAAGGTGACGGCGGTCCTTTCCGATCCGCCTGTTCATTCCAGCCTGCAATTCCGTTATCTCACCCTATTCGATGAGGTGGGGGCTACGGGCTGGATCAAGGCTGCCACTACCAACTGGGCGCATGATTTCTTTACGGTCTATGCGTCGCTGAAGCCGAATGTCAGCTATTTGCAGGCCGAGCCGAAGATCAGGCTGCTGGTGAAAAAATATGCGCCGGTTATTTATGCTTCTACAAAAGAGGAGGTTACGATGCAGCCTATGCAGGACTGGCGGCTGTACACCGACTATAAGAACGGGGTCGCCGTCGGCGGTCTCATCGATTACATCCGGCTTTTTAGCATTACAGGCATCCTGGTGTTACTGATCGCCTGTATTAATTTCATGAATCTAAGTACGGCGCGTTCGGAAAAACG
>JAMFRX010000612.1 GCA_026224995.1 Puia dinghuensis | reverse complement strand
CGTGCCATAGCCCACGACGACCACATCCTGTAAGGCGTTGACCGACCGGGTCATAAGGATAGTTACAAGCGCCGTCCGCCCGAGTACATATTCCACGGGCTCGAACCCGGTGGAACTCACCACCAGCGTTGCGCCCGGCCGGGCGGAAATGGAAAAATCACCGTTGGAATCGGCAGTAACGGCCGCACCGCCGTTCTTTACCTGGACCGATGCGCCTTGAACCGGGGAATTGTTTTCTTTTTCCAGAACCTTACCCAAAATGAGCTTATCCTGGCCGAAGCCGGCGAGACTTAAAAAAGAGAGGAATAAAAGAGCGAGCAGTTCTCGATAGCAGGGTTTACTTGATGGCATAACAATCGGTTGAGCGTTAGTTTGCGTATTACGACTGTAAAAGAATTACTATTTTTGGAAAGTGCGCAATCGGAGAGAATCAATAATTGATCAAATCTTCTCATTAGTGAAACGATCCCTGATACTTGCCGTTCTCATAGTGCTGACACAGGCTTCGATACAAGCCCAATCGTTCTATTTCAAAAGCTACCAGGTCAACAGCGGCGTTTCCAGCAATACCATCACCTGCAGCATTCAGGACCATACAGGATTTATGTGGTTCGGGAGCCGGAACGGCCTTAACCGCTTCGACGGGAATGCCTTCCGCATCTTTCGGAACCGGGCGGGCGATACCACCAGTCTCGGCAGCAACTCCATCCTGAGCCTATACGCTGGAAAAACCGGCTTGTTATGGGTAGGCACCACCAAAGGGATCTATATCTATGACCCTTTGAAAGAGACCTTCAAGGCTTTCACGGCTGTCCCCCAGGGAGAGGTGAGGTATATAAAAGAAGACGGGCAGGGAAATATCTGGATCATCTGTGACTTCACGCTGTACCGCTATGATCCCAGCCGGCAGGCCACCAGACATTTCGAAACGCCCAACGACGAAACGGTCTGCCTCACAGTCTCCCGGTCCGGCAGACTCTGGGCGGCAACCGGCAGCGGGATCATCAAACAATACGACGAAAAAAAAGGAGATTTATTACCCATTGACCTGATCCCGCTGGCGAAGGGAGAAAAGCTCACCCGGATCCAGGCGCTTTATTCCGTAAGCGACTCGCTGATCCTGTTCGGGACCCTGAACCATGCTTATTTGCTGAACACGATCCGGCTGTCCCTCCGGAACATCTATCAGGGACAGCCGGCCCTCAATGACGTACAGATCCATACGATCATGCAGCAATCCGATACAGAACTGTGGATGGGGACGGAACGGGGCCTGTATGTCTATAACCTGTCGACGGAAAAGACGACCCTGATCCAAAAAAAATACGACGACCCCTATAGTATAACCGACAATGTCATCTTCTCCTTTTGTAAAGATCACGAAGGGAATACCTGGGTAGGCACCTTCTTTGGCGGAATCAACTATTTCTCCAGGGAATACAATCAATTCCAAAAATACTTTCCCCGGCCCAATGCCAATAGCCTGAGCGGTAACCTGGTGCACGAAATATGTCCTGACCAATATGGCGACCTTTTCGTCGGCACGGAAGATGCGGGCCTGAACAAACTGGATCTTGCCACCGGGCAATGGCAACATTACCTGCCGGGTCAAAAAAAAGGAGACATCGCCTATACCAATATCCATGGACTCATTGCCGACGGCAGCCAATTGTGGATCGGCACTTATGAACACGGGCTCGACGTCATGGATATTCCCACCGGGAAGGTGATCCGGCATTATAATGCCGGCAAGGACGAATGGTCACTCAATAGCAATTTCATCGTCACCCTCTACAAAACAAAAGCCGACGAGATCCTCATAGGAACCTGGGAAGGACTGTTCAAGTACGACAGGGTCAACGACCATTTCATCCGGATGCCCTTCTTCAATACCCAGGTACAGGCGATCCATGAGGATGAACAGGGCGTGATCTGGGCAAGCACCTATGGCAATGGCGTATACTATTTCGACCCGAAGACGGGGAAGGGGGGAAGGATAAAACACGATCCACAAAACCCCAATAGCCTGATCAACGACTATGTGAACGGCCTTTTTGAAGATCGCGACCATAATTTTTGGTTCAGCACCGAGGGCGGGATCTCCAAATGGGAGCGCAATGGCCGGTTTACCAACCTGACCATTGAATCCGGCCTTCCTGACAACCAGACCTTCCGGGTGCTCCAGGACGATCTGGGTCACTTGTGGATCTCCACTTCCAAAGGCATGGTCCGGCTGGATCCCGCCCACAACACCATCAAGCTGTATAAAACCTCCAACGGACTGCTCACCGATCAGTTCAACTACAATTCCGCATTCAAAAACAAGGACGGAATGCTCTTCTTCGGGACCGTCAAAGGGCTGATCAGCTTTAAGCCCGAAAGCTTTACGGGCAATGAGGCGGTGCCGTCCGTTTACATCACGGATATCCGCGTCAACAATGCTGTCCTTCCTATCGGCGGGACGCATGCCGCACTACCAACGGCGATCACCTACGCCAGGGAAGTAACCCTTCCTTATGACAGCGCCAATATCAGCTTTGATGTCGCCGCCCTAAGCTATACGAATCCGGAAATGAATGCCTACCGGTATAAGCTGCAAGGGTTCGACAAAGAATGGACCGAGCTAAAAACCAACCGGCGGATCTATTACACCCAACTCCCGCCGGGTGACTACAACTTCTACGTGCAGGGATCCAATGGCGACGGTATCTGGAACAGCAGGCAAACCAGCTTACGGGTAATCATCTTGTCCCCGCCCTGGGCCACCACCTGGGCTTACGCCGGCTATCTCCTTCTCGGCGGATTGCTTCTCTTTACGATCCTCTGGTACTATTTCAAAGCCGCCCGAGCCCGGAATAAACGAAAAATCGATATATTCGAACGGGAGAAAGAGCGGGAGATCTATAACTCCAAGATCGAGTTCTTTACCAATATTGCGCATGAGATCAGGACCCCGCTGACCCTGATTAAAATGCCGCTGGATAAACTGCTTGACGAGGAAAACCTCAGCCATTCAATAACGGAAAGCCTGCACATGATGAAAAAAAATACCAACCGGCTTATCGACCTCACCAACCAGCTGCTTGACTTCCGCAAGGCGGAGGCCAATAACTTTAGCCTGAATTTTACCAAAACAGACATCAATGAAGTGTTGGAAGAAATGTATGCCCTATTCCGGTCAGCCGCCGAGAAAAAGAACATACGGCTCACGCTGGACCTGCCCAGCATTACCCTCAACGCCTTTGTGGACGAGGAGGCGTTGAAGAAGATCGTGGCCAATCTCGTGAACAACGCGATCAAATATGGCGGGACCCAGGTAACCGTGCGGCTATTACCATTTACAAGCGAAGACAAATTCTTCCATCTCGAGTTCCGGAACGATGGCTATCTGATTCCGGCCACGCTAAAAGAGAAGATCTTCGAACCTTTTTACAGAATAAAAGAAACACAAAAAGAGCCCGGCACCGGCATCGGCCTGCCGCTATCCCGCTCTCTTGCCGAGCTGCACAAAGGCACACTCGAATGGAAAGCCTCGGTGGATAACCTGAACGTCTTCTTATTGTCCCTACCCTTTCACCAGCAACGGGAGATGAACCTAAAGGGCGACGACAGCGCCGGGTCCCATTCGCCGCAGCAGACCGAAGAAACCGCGGACACCTTCGATACCGATAAGCCCTTGCTGCTCCTCGTGGAGGACAATAAGGATATTCTTAATTTCGTCCACCGGGAATTGAGCGTTTCTTATAACATCATTAAAGCCTACAATGGAGTTCAGGCATTGGAGATCCTCAAAAAAGAAGTGGTTCAGCTGG
>JAMFRX010000074.1 GCA_026224995.1 Puia dinghuensis | reverse complement strand
TGGGGACGGTGAGCTTCCAGGCAATCAATGCTGCCCTATCCAACCCCGTAAAGACGCTGCGTTCTGAATAACCTTCTTTATTCTCAAAAAAACCTATGCCCCGGATGCTGGACTAAAGAAAAACGCCGCAATCGTTTGCTTTCTTTAACTAAAGCGAATTTTACTACATTCATTGGATGAAGCGGATTTTCTTTTTCCTGGCATTCAGCGCTTTCGCTGCCGCCAATGCCCAATACACCACCGTCAGCTACAAAGAAAGCAAGGAGGACTTCCCGAATCCCGAACGCGGGTTCTACATCCCCTTCGGTACCAGCGCCAGTCATTTCACTCCCCTGGACGCAAACGAGCTAAAGCGGACCTTCGCCGGCCCGCAGAAACACGGCAGCGCCCATTATGCCATCTATTCCACCCTCCTGATGCGGGAGTACTCGTTGGATTCTTTCAAGAACCAGCCCATCAGCCAGGACTATCTGGACAAGATCGATCGCGACCTCGATGCCGCCCGGGCCGCAGGCCTCAAAGTGATCCTCCGCTTCGCCTATGTCAATAAGACCAAGACCGGCGACTGTCCCGATATCTACAAGATCTGCCCGCCCTATGGCGATGCCCCAAAGGCCATCGTCCTGCAGCACATCGCCCAGCTGGCCCCGCTCCTGAAAAAGCACGTCGACATCATCGCTGTATTGCAGGAAGGCTTCATCGGCATCTGGGGCGAGAACTTCTATTCGGATTATTTCGGCGACCCGGGTAAGAACGGCCCCGGCCGCGTCATGGACAGCAGCTGGCGGGACCGCAACGAGGTCCTGCACGCCTTGCTGAATGCCCTTCCCCCGGACAGGATGATACAGGTCCGTACCCCGCAGATCAAGCAGAAATATGTCTATGGCCCACATGCGGCCATCGGCTCTAAACCCTTGTCCATGACGGACGCCTTCAACAAAACAGACGCTGCCCGCATCGGTTTCCATAACGACTGCTTCCTGGCAGGTCCCGACGACTATGGAACATACTACGATTACGGCAGCTCCGTTTCCCCACAGGCTGCTGCCAATCTCCCCCTCAGAAAATATCTCGGCGACGACAGCCGCTATGTCCCCGTCGGCGGCGAGACCTGTGACGATGCCTATAGCCCGCAAAACGACTGCGCACCCACGGGCAACGCCGAGCACGACATGGCTCAGATCCACCTCAGCTTCCTGAATACGACGTATAACAATGATGTGAATAACGACTGGGATTCGCTAGGTTGCATCGGCAGCATCCGCGAAAAGATGGGCTACCGGTTCATTCTCCGCCGAGGCCAATTTCAAACGAATGATACCGCCGGAGAAGCGTTTACCTTTGGGCTCAAAGGCTTTAACGCCGGCTATGCCTCTCCCTACAATCCCCGGGCCGTCTACCTGATCCTGCGGAATCGCGAAAACGGCAAGGAGACGGTCCTGCCCGCGCTCATGAATCCCCAGACATGGTATTCCGGCGACATCATTGTGTCGACCTCTCTGCAGCTGCCTTACAACATGGCCGCCGGCAAATACGATGTCCTGTTGAGCATGCCGGACCCGTACCCCTCCCTCGCGAACCGCCCCGAATACAGCATCCGCCTGGCCAATCAGGACTGCTGGGAACCAGCCACCGGCTACAACAAGCTCAACGTAACGATCACGGTAGCCGCACATAAACAATCGATATGAAACTAACCGAACAGCCCTCACCCCACCGTCACCTGGAGAAAAGATCCATAGAAGACATCACCAGCCTCATCAACAAGGAAGACGCCACCGTGGCCGCGGCCATCCAAAAGGTCTTGCCCGCCGTCAACCTGCTCATCCATGCCATCGTCGATACCCTTCGAAAAGGCGGCCGAATGTTTTATGTCGGCGCCGGCAGCGGCGGACGGCTCTCCGTTCTTGATGTGATCGAGCTGCCGACGACCTACGGTTTGCAAAAAGGCATCGTCAACACCATTCTCGCCGGCGGCATCCCCCGTCTGGCGGAAGCCCGGGAACAAATGGAGGACGAGCCCCTTGCAGGATGGGAGGCGCTCAAGGCTGAGAACATCTCCGCCCGGGATATCGTCATCGGCATCTCCGCCTCGGGGACCACTCCCTTCGTGCTCGGCGCTCTCAAGGCCTGCCGCCATCATGGCATCCTCACCGGTTGTATCGTCAGCAACCCGGAATCCCCCATCGCCGCCGTCTCGGACTACCCTATAGAAGTCCTCACGGGACCGGAATTCATCACTGGCAGCACCCGCATGAAATGCGGCACCGCACAAAAGATGCTCTTCGATCTGATCAGCACCACCACCATGATACAGCTGGGCCACGTGGAAGACAACCAGATGGTCGACGTTCTGCTTATCAATGACAAGATCACGGACCGCGCCGTACGCATGCTCATGGAGAAGGCCGTCATCACCGACTACGCTACGGCCCGCACCCTGCTCCTCGACCACGGCAGCGTCAGAAAGGCCCTCGACCACCTCAAAGAAAAACCCTAACGCACGCAGCATGAAGCGTCTCAACCAGCCCATCGTCGTCATCGGCGCCCTCTTCTTCGTTTTTGGCTTCGTCACCTGGCTGGGTTCAGTCCTCATACCCTTTCTCCGCATCGCCTGTCAGCTCAATGGCTTCTCTTCTTACCTCGTTGCATTCTCCTTCTACATCTCCTATGCCGTGATGGCCGTCCCTTCCGCCGCCGTGCTCCGCAAGACGGGCTACAAAAAAGGGATGGCCCTGGGCCTGCTCATCATGGCCATAGGCACCGTACTGTTCATCCCCGCCGCAGCCGCCCGTCTTTATCAGCTCTTTCTCTTCGGCCTCTTTATTCAGGGCAGCGGCCTGGCGATCCTGCAGACAGCCGCCAATCACTACGTCACCATTTTAGGTCCCCTGGAAAGCGCGGCCAGACGCATCAGCATCATGGGCATCTGCAACGGGATAGCCGGAGTCATCGCACCGATCATCATCGGCTCCGTCACCCTCAAAGATGCCGATGCCATCCGTGACCGCGTCACCCGCCTCCCGGCTGACCAAAAAGCGGCCCTGCTCGACACTTTCGCCTATCGGGTCATCCTCCCATATGGCATCATCGCCATAGTGCTCGTGATCCTCACCGCCTGGGTATTCTTCTCCGGGCTGCCCGAGCTCCATACAGATACCGAGCCCCAGGCGACTACACAAGCCACCATAGCCGCCCCAAAGCCCAGGACCAGCATCTTCCAGTTCCCGCACCTCTTGCTGGGCGTGCTAACACTCTTCCTTTATGTTGGCGTCGAAGTCATCGCCGGCGACACCATCATCAACTATGGCGCTTCACAAGGCATCCGCCTGTCTACCGCCAGGTTCTTTACCAGCTGCACCCTGAGCGGGATGCTGGTCGGCTATACCCTCGGCATAGCGCTGATACCCAAATACCTGTCCCAGACCCGGGCCCTGAAGATCTGCGCGGCGCTCGGCCTCGCCTTCGCCCTTGCAGCCCTCGCCACCTCAGGCATCGTCTCCGTAGCCTTCATCGCCCTGCTGGGCCTGGCTAACTCCCTCTGCTGGCCCAGCATCTGGCCCCTCGCGATCAACGGCCTCGGAAAATTTACCGCCATCGGCTCCTCTTTGCTCATCGTCGCCATCGGTGGCGGCGCCCTGCTCCCCCTGTTATATGGCTGGCTCGCCGATCTCTCTACCCCGCAGCACGCCTACTGGATGGTGATCCCCTGCTATGCCTGCATTGGCTGGTATGCCCTGGCCGGACATAAAGCCGGCCTCGCGCCCTAACCGGTCTCTACCGCTCCTCGCTAACGGGGCATTTGCCGCCAGGACCGGCCTCGCAAAGTAAAATTTTAGTTACCCCGGTTACGATTTTTTTCTTCAGCTTTGCCCAAAAGATTCATCAGCTAATTAAAATGAATATATGATACCAGTAAAAGGTTATGCCGCACAAGATCCCAAAACGGACCTGGCCCCATGGAACTTCGAACGCCGCGAAGTCGGCCCCCACGATGTACAGTTCGACATCCTGTTCTGCGGGGTCTGCCATTCCGATCTTCATCAGATCAAGAACGACTGGTTTCCAGGAATTTTCCCCATGGTCCCCGGACACGAGATCGTCGGCAAAGTGGTGAGGGTAGGGTCGGAAGTCAAGAAATTCAAAGTCGGCGACCTCGCCGGCACCGGCTGCCTGGTTGACTCCTGCCGGATATGTGAGAACTGCCAACAAGATCTGGAACAGTATTGCCTCAATGGCAACTCCCAGACCTACAACGGCCTGGAGCAGGATAGAAAAACGCCTACTTACGGCGGTTACTCCAAGACCATCGTGGTACACCAGGACTTCGTCCTCCACATCTCCGAGAAGCTGGACCTCGCAGCGACCGCGCCCTTACTGTGCGCCGGCATCACTACCTACTCTCCCCTGCGGCACTGGAAAGTAGGTAAAGGCCATAAGCTCGCCGTCCTCGGCCTTGGTGGCCTGGGGCACATGGGCGTTAAGTTCGGCGTAGCCTTCGGCGCGGAGGTCACCGTCCTGAGCACATCTCCCGCTAAAGAAAAAGATGCCAAGCTGCTGGGCGCCCACCATTTCGTGGTGACCACCGACCCGGAACAGGTCAAGGCAGCCCGCAACTCCTTCGACTTCATCCTGGACACCGTCTCCGGCGAGCATGATTTCAACATGTACCTCTCCCTCCTCAGGACAAACGGTACCCACATCTGCGTAGGCGTTCCATCAAAACCGGCAGAGGTCCAGGCCTTCAGCCTGCTCGGAGGACGCAAAAGCCTCGCCGGGTCCGGTATCGGCGGCCTCGCTGAAACCCAGGAAATGCTCGACTTCTGTGCGAAGCACAATATCGTGTCGGACATCGAGCTCATCGATATCAAGGATATCACCAAGGCCTACGCGCGCATGCTCAAAGGCGACGTGCGCTATCGCTTCGTCATCGATATCGCGACGCTCTGATAGGGCATAAAATAGCTAAAACCAAAAGGCATCGTAAAAAATTACGATGCCTTTTTATTCTAAAACATTCTTCAACGAACACCCATCAAAGATAACAGGGCGGCCAAGAGCCACTGTTACATAATTGCAGTGAATGATTGCAAAATTTACAGTTTGGGATCAACGATCCGTCAATAATTTTCCAGTAGAGACCGTGCCCCGTTCTTCTGTAATTTGAAACGGGAGGGCGTCAGGCCCGTAACCTTCTTGAACTGGTTGCAGAGATGGGCCACGCTGCTGTAATGCAGCTTAAAGGAAATTTCTTTCAGCGAGAGCTCGTCATAGATCAGCGGCTCCTTCACCCGCTCTATCTTATGGCAGCTCCTGAAGCTGCGCGTCGGAAAGGTCTTCGCTGATCTCTGCCTCGCCTAATTCTTCTGCTATAGGACGCGCGCCGAGCTTTACCAGTTCATCGGCCACTACCTTTTGGCAGCGAAAACAAACCATATTTTTTATGTACAGCTTCATCAGTGCGTGATCTATAGTAATTTAATCAAAATATTTCAATACATTGTCAAAATCTATCAAGCATCTGTCATGTCTGAGATCCATCATAGTAGCATCAATAATCAAGCCTCCCCTCACGGAATGTTTACCGTCGTTGGGGTAGGGGCCTCAGCGGGAAGGTTGGAGGCCGGCATCCCCGTGATCGTATATACGACCTCCCGTGACGTCAGGGACTCCGTGGAGCTCAAACGCCTTGGCGCCGTCCACTTTCTGAGCAAACCGGTCTTGCCGGATGATGTCTATTATATGCTTTCCGTCGTGCTGGGAGAGAGCTGGAGCTGAGGCCCATGGACTTGCTGACCCTTAAACAAATCTACCTGCTATGAAATTGTTTGTCTGGCTCCTTTTACTGACTCCCGCCATCCCTGGCCTCAGCCAGAAATTTAGCTTTAACCAGGGAGGCACTTCCGCTCACGATTATTACGAAGCGCTGCCCTACGAAATGCTGAATGGCAAGCTTTTCATCTACGTAAAGCTGGCCGGCAAAAAGCATAAATTCTTGTTTGATACAGGCGCCACCGTAGCGATAAGCAAGGAACTTGCCGCGACGCTCCCCGGCACGGAGCTATATAAAGACCTTCTCATGGATGCAGTAGGCAACAAGGATTCGATCACAGTGATAAACATTGACGGCCTGCAATTAGGCAACCTTGTTTTCGATCATATTCCGGCCCTTCCGGTGATCCCCGAATTTTACAAGTGCTGGGGCGTGGAAGGCGTGATCGGAAGTAACCTCTTGCGCAATTCCATCGTTCACATCGATCCGGCCGCTCAGACCATCGTCCTCACGGATCAACTGGATAAACTACCGCTTCAAAACAAGCAGGCCATCCCCATGATCACCAACGAAGGGCCTCAAAGCGACCCAAAGATCAAGATCTGGTTTAACGCTAAGACCAGCGGCATTTTTGTCTTCGATTCTGGTGAATCCGGGTTCCTTCGCTTCACAGAGGAGTATATGGTCGCGCTCAAAAAAACGAAGGCCTACGATCTCGTCTGGAAAGGCTATGGCGGCCACACGGTGAGTTACCTGGGTACGGAAAAGAATGCCGATAAATACCTCCTCAAATTCCCGGCCGTCACGGTCGCTGACGCCACGTTCGAAAACCTAACGGTAGAAACCACCAGGACCGGCTCTTCCGCTATCGGTACCCGCCTGTTGGACTATGGGTCCGTAACATTGGATTATATGCATGGTAAATTCTACTACTCCACTGCCAATCCTATCGCCGACATCAACGAGAAACAATGGCCCTTCCAGTTTACCATCAACGGCGACCAGCTCGCGATTGGCGAAGTCTGGGCCGACGGACATACGGATGTAAGGCCGGGACAGCAGGTCCTGGCAGTCAATGATGTCGCTTACGAGCACATCAGCCTTTGCGACCTCATCACAAAAAAGCCGATCTTGTCCGGGAAGGACAGCGTTACGATCACGGTAAAGGAAGAAAATGGCAGGATAAGAAAAGTGCAGCTTAGCAAAGAATAATTCTTCTTAACTTACCAAATGGTTGCCCGATTCCTGACCCGCCATATACGTAGTTATCTGGTTGATTGATTTTTACGTCTTTATCCCCGATTTCATGGATAAATATGCCGCCCACATGCTCAAAGATGCCCACGATAGCGGCCTCGCCCCGGCCGCC
>JAMFRX010000611.1 GCA_026224995.1 Puia dinghuensis | reverse complement strand
GGGCGTAGCGGACCGGAAAGGGATGCTGGCGCCTGGCATGGATGCAGACGTCGTATTGTTTGACGACCAGATTGATGTCCAGCTGACTATCGTCGGGGGAAGGATCGTTTATTCAAGAAAGGAGGGGGCCCGATGAGCGGCGGCTTAACACCCTATTGGTAATGATCAGGCTGAGCAACATACAGGTGGCGCCGATCAAAAAATGGACACCGGGAAAATAGAACGGCGCTTTGGCGCTTGTAAAGTAGGAGAAAGTGCTGTTCATGATCAGCGGGCCGATGATGGTAGTAGCGCTCATCAAACTCGTGAGCGCTCCCTGGAGCTCACCCTGTTGGTTGGGCGGCACCTGACCGGAGATCACGGATTGCAGGGAAGGGCCGCAGATGCCGCCGAGGCAATAAGGGATCAGGAAGGCGAACATCATCCAGCCCTGGGTGGCAAAGGCGAAGAGTACCAGCGCCACGGTGTATAGGGACAGGCCGAGGTAGATACTTTTTTCGTTTCCGATCTTCGGATTAACTACTCGTGTGAGTCCGGCCTGTACACCGGCAATCAAGACTCCTACTACGGTAAGGGAGATACCCACCATTTTGTCGCTCCAGCCAAACCGGTAGATGGTAAAGAAATTCCAGTTGCCTTGAATCGACTGGGCAGCAAAATAGATAAGAAAAAAGCTAATTGCCAACCCGCCGATCTCGGGGTGGCGGGTCAGAAATTTCAGGGAGCCTAAGGGGTTGGCGCGTTTCCATTCGAAGGAGCGCCGATTTTCCTTGCTTAAGGATTCGGGCAGCAGGAAATAGCCAAACAAGCAATTGAGCAGGCAGAGGGCCGAAGCGGCATAGAAGGGGGCTCTTATCCCCCAGGTGGCAAGGAAGCCGCCAAGGGCCGGCCCGAGTACGAAGCCCATGCCAAAGGCCGCGCCGATGAGGCCGAAGTTCTTGGCTTTCGTTGTTGCGTCCACACTCACGTCGGCGATATAGGCGCTGGCCGTCGTGAAGCTGGCGCCGGTAAAGCCGGCGATAACCCGTCCGATGAAAAGCCAGCCGTAGGCCGGGGCCAACGCGAGAATGATATAGTCCATGCCGAAGCCCAGCAAGGAAAGCAGCAGGATAGGACGGCGGCCATATTTGTCGCTCAGGTTGCCTATAAGGGGAGCAAACGCAAACTGGGTGATGGCAAAAGCGGACAGGAGATAAGCACCATACCTGCTGGCCTGATTGACAGGCATGCCTTTTAATTTGGCGATCAGGTCGGCCATCACAGGAATGATCAGTCCCCAGCCCATGGAATCGATGAGCAGGGTGACGAATATGAAGCCCAAAGCGGCCTTCTTAGCTGTTTGCATGAGGTTATGTTTGTTCTGCCCCCAGGGGCAGAACAAACATACAACGATTTCAATTATTGGCTAGAAGTTCGGATCGAAATTAAAGTAGATCGGGTTGGAAAGTCCGACCATGTTCCCGCTGAGCGCCATTGATCCGGGGACCTGTGGATAGGGTGTGGGCGGTCCCTGGACCTCTATCCGGTAGTAGGTTCGACCGATGATCGCGGGGGTGTCGGTGAACTCGACCCTAGCCGTTTTGCCGGTCGTGTGGAAGGTGTTGTATGGATCGCCGTTCTTTATCACATTGACAGTATACGTCGAATCCGGGATTGTAGTACCTGTTAGCTGGATTCGGAATTTAACGGGCTTGCCCGTCGCCCGGGAGTTGTCGCCCATCATCATGTCCATTTTACCGTCCTGGTCGAGGTCGGCATAGAATTCGACACGGGGCGCATAGGGGTTGGAGCTGACGCAAACGCGACCGTTGGTCAGGGCGTCTACTACCGCCTGGGAAGTTCGTGCCGTGGCGAATACCCAGGTGGTCGGGGTTCCGACATAGTTGGCTTTCGCCTGGTAGCTGTTCTTGGTAGCCTTTTCCGGTGAATCCGGAACGCCGTGATGTGCGTCGCTTCCGCCTCTGCCGGTGAGCTTGCGGCCTGAGGAGAGCATGTCGTCCCAGATCATGATCGCGTTGGCGTTCTTGGACCAGATGGCGGAGTTCCAGACTTCGATGGACTTGACCATATCATAGGAGTAGCCGAAATGATCTTTGCCGCTAGGATGGTTGGCCGACAGGTGGATGCCTAGCTCTTTTACGATAGCCCCTACGACCACGTCACGCTGGTCGCGGACGTCGTAGAGCCGCTGGTGATCGTAGGGCCTGGCTGAAAATACATTGCCATGGCCGCGGGTGGTGGTCCATTCCGCGCCATACAGCAGCAGGACGGAGTCCGACTTGAATTCGGGATCTGCCCAGGTGTTATTGGCGACGTCGCCGCCTACGTGATTGTCATGGTCGGTGATGCAGACATAGTCTATACCGACAGATCTGGAAAAGGCGATGATCTTGGAAATGGGATTGTTCGAGGACTCCTTGCTGTGGCGGGAGTGTACGTGCAGCTCGCCCTTGAGCCAGATGCCGTCGGAAAGGCTGGCGACAGGCGGGAGCGGGCCGAGCTCCGTGGGAGCCCATGGATTGATAT
>JAMFRX010000610.1 GCA_026224995.1 Puia dinghuensis | reverse complement strand
GGTATATCAGCAGCAGGCCGGCAATGATCGGATACATCGATACCACCGCCAACAAGACCATGACCCTGACCGTCAATGCGCAGAAAACGCTCAGGGAGATGGGGGATTCGACCCTCGAGGTCCACTCGTATATCAACCTGCTGGATGGCCGTTTCTACTTTGGCAAGCCCGATCAGCGCAACACCGATATGGCCCGTTGGGAGCCCTATCTCCGGTTCAAGCCCGATATCAAATTCACCTACACCTATTTCTACGACAGCACCGGGGACAAAAACCTCTTCAAATACAACCCGGGTATGTCGGTGAAAACGCTGGCCGAGCGGTATGCCAAATCCATGAAGGTCGACCTGGCCTCTTTCAAGACGCCTGCGGAGATCAGGAAGATCATCGATCTCCGGCCCGAGCAGAACCGGTATGTGATGGACCTTCACTTTAGCGGAAGAAAGACTTTCCTGCGGTTGTTCGATGACCAGATCATCTTTCCGACAGAGACGGAGACCTCCGCTGCGTTAAAGCGGCTCATGCAGGCCAAATTGCCCATGATCGCGTTTGCACAGGGCGAGTCCGAACGCAGCATCGAAAAACTGGGAGACCGGCACTTTAAATACCTGACCAATGAGATCACCTTCCGGAATTCGCTCATCAACCAGGGTTTCGACGTGGAGAAGGTATTTCTGAAGGACCAGGACATTCCAAAGGATATCACCGCGCTGGTGATCGCAGATCCAAAGCTGGTCTTCGATAGCGTATCTAAACGTAAGATCGAGCGGTTCATTGCCGATGGCGGCAACCTGCTCATCGCCGGTGAGCCCGGCAAGCAGGATATCGTCAACCCTCTCCTGGAGCCGCTGGGCGTCCGGCTGATGGATGGCATGATGGTGCAGAAGAACAGGGATTTTTCACCCGAGCTGGTCCAGCCCTATCTGACGACCATGGCCGCCGGGTTTAACAAAAAGCTGCACGAGGATGCCGAAGACAGTCTGGTCATCGCCATGCATGGCGCGGCGGGCCTGTCCTATACCACGGGAGGACCTTTTACCATCACCCCGCTGGCAATGACGTCGGGCAAGATCAGCTGGAACAAAAAGATCAAGCCCGATGAGAACATGATCGAGCTGTCCGAGGATGAGGAGACGCAGCGCGGTGGCGGCATGGTAATGATCGTAGGCGATGGTCCCACAGAAGGCGGCGATGGCGGTAGGCATAAGGCTGCGAAGGCGGCTGTCAGGACGCCCGAGCCGGACCAGGACATCCTCAGCTTCGACTCCGCCAAGGGCGATCAGCAGGGACCCCTGCCGGCGGTTCTTGGTCTTACCCGAAATATCAACGGCAAGGAACAACGCATCGTCGTAGCCGGTGATGCCGATTTCCTGAGCAATGCCGAGCTGGCCCGGTTCAATATCAAAACGTGTAACTTCGATTTCAGCACGGCCATCTTCAGCTGGTTCGCCCATGGCGAGTTCCCGATCGACACCTCACGGCCGCCGGCAAAGGATAAACGACTGAACATCACCGATAGCGGGCTGGCCCTCCTGAAAGTATTGCTGCTGGGCATCCTTCCCGGACTGTTGCTCATCCTCGGCGCGATCCTGCTTATCAGGCGTAAACGAAAATAAAGCAAATGCATTTTATCACCGACAAGCAGACGCTGGACGACCTGAATATTTTCGGCAAGCGTGGGGATGGCACGATCTATAGTTTATTCAACCACACCCAGACCCGCGGAGGCGCGGCCTTGCTGGAGCAGCTTTTCCACGAGCCGCTGTCGCGCGCGGAGAGTATCCGGAAACGGATCGGTATCATCCGGTATTTTGCGGATGCGGCGCTGACCTTCCCGTGCAAGCCAGACTGGTTCGACGCCATCGAGCAATATCTTGCCAACACCGACGAGCGCACCAAGCTCTCCCACGAAGATGCGGCATTGGGACGGCGTATCGCGGGTATGATCACCCAGAACACAGAGCAGGCGATCATCCATAAGGGCGTGGCCGCCGTGTTGGAGATGGTACATGCCTGCCGCGCTTTCACAGCGACCATGGCCGCGGATGATACTGCTTATGCGGAGGAGCACGCTGCCATGCAAACCCTGCTCAATGAGCCGGCATTCTCCGGACTGCTGCAGCTCTCACCCCGCAAAAAACTGTCCTTC
>JAMFRX010000609.1 GCA_026224995.1 Puia dinghuensis | reverse complement strand
GGCCTCGTGGTGCTGGCCTTTGCGCTGGCCGAGCGCCGGAACTATTTTCTTTCAACCCTTTGCATTGTTTTCTCGTTCTATATTAAACTCTACGGCGCTTTGGCATTTGTTTTCTACCTTTTCTACCCCGGCAAGCTCCGGTTAATGGGCTGGTCGCTTTTTTGGATGGTGTTCTTCGCCATCCTGCCGCTGGCTGTCGTCGGCGGACCCCAGCTGCTATTCCTCTACAAAAGCTGGCTGCACCTACTGGTGGACGACCGTTCCGCTTCAGTAGGCCTCTCGGTGATGGGGCTGCTGGAGACCTGGTTTCATCTCACCCTTTCCAAGAACGCCGTGGCGCTTGCAGGCGTAGTCCTCTTCCTACTACCCTTGATCCATATACGTCAATACCGACAGTTGTCCTTCCGCCTGCTGTACCTGGCTTCGGTATTGATCTGGATGGTGATCTTCAACCACAAGGCGGAGTCGCCGACATATATCATCGCCATGAGCGGCATCGGCATCTGGTATTTCTCGCAGCGGCCCGGCCCGCTGAATCTTACGCTGCTGATCCTCTCATTCCTGCTGATCTCCATGTCCATTTCCGATCTCGTCCCCGCGCCGGTGCGGAACGGTTTTATCCGGCCCTACGGCATCAAGGCGGTGATGGCCATCGTCGTCTGGTGCAGGATCTTCTATGAGCAGATCACATTAAGGTATAAGCCGCTTGCGGAGGAAGCGCCCACCCCATGAAAAAAACCCCCTCCTCTACCCTGCAGCTGCTGCGTCTGCCGTTCTCTTTCTTCCTGATGCCGGTATATTGGTTTGCGCTGAGTCAGGTAGTAGACAGGGATTGGCCCCGGGCGGTGTTGATCTTCATTATTCTCCATGCGCTGGTCTATCCGGCCAGCAATGGCTACAACAGCTATATGGACAGGGATACGACGCCTATCGGCGGGCTAGCCCATCCGCTGCAGCCGACGCGTCAGCTCTTTTGGGTCACGCTGGCGATGGACGGGGTGGCCCTGGCCCTGGCATCGATCATCGGGGCTTACTTCGTGGCGGGGCTGGCTGTCTATATTCTCGCTTCCCGGGCCTATAGCTATCGCGGCATCCGGTTGAAGAAATATCCTTTCATCGGCTGGCTGACGGTGATCAGCTGTCAGGGCGCTCTCGTCTTTTTCCTGGTCTTCGTCGGTAGCCATCACCCCGCCGCGGTGACGGAAAGCATTGCTGAGGCCCCCTATGAGGCCATGATCGCCTGTTCGCTCCTGCTGGGTGGCTTCTATCCCCTGACGCAGGTCTACCAGCATGACGCGGACCGCCAGGACGGGGTGAGGACCCTGAGCATGGTCCTGGGCTACAGGGGCAGCTTTGTTTTTACGGGGCTAGTATATGGGGCGGCTTTTCTGCTCCTTTTCCACTATTTCCTGTTTTCCTATCTGGAGCTCAAAGAATTTTTTGTTTTGGCAACCTGTATGCTTCCAGTTGTCGTTTATTATTTCGTGTGGGCCGTCAAGGTGTGGCGGGACCCGGCGCAGGCCAGCTATACCAATACCATGCGGATGAACTTGCTGGCTTCGGCGTGTACCAATGCGGCCTTTATCGCTGTGCTGGTCGTGGGATCCTGAGCCGCCATTGGCCTCGTCTTTGCAGCATTATTCGTATATAAATTAGCACATTTTAATTTGAGCACTATCATTTCTATCGGAACGGCTGTTCCCGCCCATGCGCACCGGCAGGAAGACATCCTGCCTTTTATGCAACGGATCTATGGCCTTGAAAAAGACGCCAACAGGAAATTGCGCGCGCTGTACCAGCAAAGCGGGATAACTACACGTTATTCCGTCGTACCCGACTACTCCCGGCCCATTGGACAATGGCAGTTCTATCCGCCGACGGAGAACCTGGAACCCTTTCCTTCCCTGGAGCTGCGGATGCAATGGTACAAGGCACATGCGGCGGAACTGTCGCTAAAGGCTATCCGGCGCTGCCTGCAGGGAAAGTGCGAAGTCGGGAAGATCACGCATTTGATCACAGTGAGCTGCACGGGCATGAGCGCTCCCGGCCTGGATCTGGAGCTCGTGGAAGCGCTGGCGCTGCCTTCAACGGTATTCCGAACCTCCGTGAACTTCATGGGCTGCTATGCCGCGGTCCACGCGTTGAAGCTGGCCCACGCGCTCGCCGCCGGTGACGCAGCCGCGCGGGTGCTCATCGTATGTACGGAGCTCTGCACCCTGCATTTTCAACAGGAGCCTTCCCTGGATAATATGTTATCAAGCCTTCTTTTTTCAGATGGCGCGGCGGCAGTCCTCGTCGCAGCAGATGATACCGCCGGAGAAGGACTCAGGCTCCGCAGCTTTTATTCGGAGATCGTGCCCGAAGGCAAGCAAGCCATGACCTGGGGGCTGTCTTCTACGGGCTTTCAGATGACGCTCACGGGCTATGTCACCGATCTCATCCAGGCCGACTTCTCCTCTTTAGTAGGGCATGCCCTGGAGAAAAGTGGCCTCGAAAGGCAGCAGATCAGCGATTGGTGCATACATCCGGGTGGTAAGAAGATCCTGGACGCCATTCATAAAAGCCTCTCCTTAACTAACGGCGAGCTGCATTCCAGCTATTCGATCCTGCAGCAATACGGGAATATGTCCTCGCCTACCATTCTCTTTGTCCTACAGCGCATCCTGGAAAATATGCCGCATAGCCAGCCAAATTGTATATTCGGGGCGGCTTTCGGTCCGGGTCTCACCATGGAGACTTTTATTGCGGAAAAAGGATAATGTTATCATATGCCAGGCCAGTTGGATTTTTCAAGGCGGAGTCCTGCCAAAGAATTGCTGGACCGCGATGATATCCCATTTCGGGACATCGAAAGGAATATGCGGGAGCTGGATGTCATCAACACCTGGCTGGGAGGACATGCCATCAGCTTAAACGGCCTCAGGCAGCTGAGTCGGGGCCGGCGGCAGGTGAGCATCTGCGAGATCGGGTGCGGCGGCGGTGATAACCTGCGGGTGCTGAGCCGTTGGTGCCAGGGACGGGGTATCGAGGTCAGGGTGACGGGTATCGACAACAATGCCCATTGCCTTACCGTCGCCAGGGAAAAATGGGCGGGAGAGAACGCCGAATGGATGCATTCCGACTACCGGGAGGTAGTATTTGCCGGCGAGCGGCCGGACATCATTTTCTCTTCTTTGTTCTGTCATCACTTTAGCGATCAGGAGCTGGTGGAGCAGCTGAAGTGGATGGAGGCGAATGCCGTCATTGGATGGTTCATCAACGATCTGCAGCGGCACCCGGTAGCTTACCATGCTATCCGGCTGCTGACGGCAGGGTTTTCGTCCTCTTACCTTGTGAAGAACGATGCCCCTTTGTCCGTGCTAAGGGGCTTCAGCCGGGAAGAATGGGAAGGTCTGTTGCGGCAGGCGGCGATAGCGGCTTTTTCGATCCGCTGGAAATGGGCATTCCGTTGGTTGATCGTCGGGAGGAAAAAGTATGTATGACGTCATCATAGCAGGGGGTGGGCTGGCAGGGCTGGCGCTTTCGATCCAATTAGGTAAAGCCGGCTACCGGGTAGCCCTTTTCGAAAAGGAGGCCTATCCTTACCACAAGGTCTGTGGCGAGTATATCAGCCTGGAGAGCTGGAATTTCCTGCAGGAGCTTGGTCTGCCCCTGAGCGACTGGAACCTGCCGATCATCCGTACCCTCCTGCTTTCCGCACCCAACGGGCAATCGCTGAAGCACGAGCTGCCGCTGGGCGGCTTCGGCATCAGCCGCTATAAGATCGACGCGGCACTGGCTGCGCTGGCACGGTCGGTGGGTGTAGAAGTTTATGAGTCCGTGAGAGTAACGGACATCCTTTTTGAAAAACAGATCTTTAACGTCCGCACCGGCGCCGGGGTCTTCCAGGCCAGGGTCGCCTGTGGAACATTCGGCAAGCACAGCAACCTGGATGTCCGCTGGAAACGACTTTTTACCCGTAAGCGGGCCGGTCGGCTGAACAACCTCATAGGTGTCAAATACCATGTGACCGGAGACCTTCCGGCCGACCAGATCGGGCTGCATCATTTCAGGGACGGGTATTGCGGTATTTCCAAGATCGAGGACGACCGCTACTGTCTTTGCTATATGACCACGGCCGAAAACCTCCGGGTCAGCGGCAACAGCATCCCAAAAATGGAAACAACCATCTTACGGCAGAACCCGTATCTGGAAGAGGTCTTCTCCTCTGTCGTAAAGCTATTCGAACAGCCGGTGACGATCTCACAGATCAGCTTCGAGCGTAAGACCCAGGTAGAGAATCATGTTTTGCTGATCGGTGACGCTGCCGGGATGGCCCCGCCCCTTTCCGGCAATGGCATGAGCATGGCGCTGCATGGCAGCCAAATCGCTTTTGGGTGCATAGAAAGCTTCCTGACTGGGGAAAAAGCCCGTTATGAGCTGGAGCAGGAATATATGGACCACTGGAACAGGCAATTTGGCAGGCGGCTTTGGATGGGCAGGATACTGCAGCGCTGGTTTAGCAGCGAGAAACGGACCAATCTTTTACTATATTCGTTAAAGCCTTTCCCAAAACTGGTTTCATTTTGGATCAGACAGACGCATGGACAGCCTTTTTAATACACGCTCATGAAGATCGGCTTACTGGGGATCGTAATAGGGATAATCTGTACGCTGGAAACTAAGGCCCAGGACTACCAGGCTATTCAGGGATCGCCCTATGCCGGGTCGCTCGGGGTAACCGATAACCCGGCCTCGATCCTGAACACGCCCTATCCATGGGATATCACCATTTTCTCCGCACAGCTCAAGAATACCACCAACGCAATACATTTCGACAACTTCTCCTATCTACACCATGCCGATACCCTGGCTTATAACTATAACAACGGGAATATCAAGCGTTATGCGGCCGTCAATTTCAATGTTCACCTGCTCAATGTACGCCTGAACCTGGGGCGCAAGCAGGCCATCTCCTTCGGGGCCAACCTGCGGGGCTATGGCGCCGCCAGAACAGGCCGGTTCCAATACAACGATACGATTGCGAACATGAACCAATTCCTGAACCTCAACCAGAGCACGACCTTCCAGGGAAACCTGGTGAGCAGCAGCTGGCTGGAGCTTTACGGAACCTATAGCAAGACACTATTGGACGATGAAAAAGGGCGGCTCAACGGCGGTATAACGCTGAGAGGTATGCGCGGAATTTCGGGCGTCTATGCGCAGCTGTCGGGCGGTACGGTGAACCGTGCCGTGCTGAATAACCTGACCGTCTATTCCCTGGCGGCCGGCCAGGGCAAATATGGCTATTCCTCCAATTTCGACTGGTGGCATACCAACCAGAGCACGACGCAAAACCTGAAAGACTTTCTGGGGCATACCCGGGCCGGAGCGGCAATGGACATCGGCTTCGAATACCTGGTAAAACCGCAGGAAGTAAAAATGTGGAATGACCCCGACGACTATTTCGATTATGTATGGAAGTTCGGCGCGTCGCTGCTGGATGTCGGCGAGAACGTCTATGTATATGGATCGCAAAGCAGAGTGGCCAGCAGCCCCAATAGCCTCGCGACCGACGTGGAGCTGAACAACAAATTCGACTATACGAACACCCTCGCCCAATTCAACGACAGCCTGGCCACGATAGTGAATGCGATCGGGGCGCCGTCGGGAAAATTCAGGATCTATAATCCGGCGAGAGTACAGCTCAACGTCGACCGCATGCTGCCTCAGCATTTTGCCGTGAACGCCAACCTGACCCTGAACCTGGGCGGCAATAACAGCGGGAAGATGCTGTTCACCAAAGAGATCACGCTCGCGGCCGTGACCCCAAGATGGGAAACCAGGAATCTCGGAGCCTATCTCCCCGTTACAGTGACTACCGACGGCAAGGTCTGGGTAGGCGGCGCCTTCAAAGCCGGCCCGCTGTTGCTGGGCGTACATAACTGGGCAAACGTCTTTTCGAAAAAAGACTTGCAGAACGGGGGATTCTATCTGGCGCTGGTCATCCACCCCGGGAAAAAAGGATTTTCGCTAAAGGAAGAGAAGAATTATACCTGTCCCAAGGATTAGGGCGCTTGGATATACCACTGTTTTTCCCTTTTTTGTGGCAAATTGGATCCATGAGAAAAGCCCTTTTACCCCTTGCGCTTATACTATCCCTCTATTCTATCGCCCAGCCCTACGTGTCTGAATCGCTGATCTGGCTCGATGGACAGGGCCAACCGATCAAAAAGAAAAAGGCCGTCGTGCTCCACCAGGTTATCCGCCTGAACGACACGCTTTGGGAGCATAATTTTTACCAGGTCGATGGTCCCCGCATCGTTTCCGCACAAAGCTCCGAAGCAGAGGGCCGGGAAATGGATGGGACCTATATCGCCTACGGCCAGGGCGGCTGGGCGGATACCCTGGGTTATTACAAAAAAGGCAAGCGTAACGGTAACTGGTGGGTGTACCAGGGGAAGCCGATGGTGCAGGAAATCCATTATGAACAGGGGGAGGTCCTCTGGAAGAAAGATACCCTTCAGCTAAACCGGGAGATGGACAGCATAAAAGCCACGCACAAAGGCGAGGGAAAGCCATTGGCCAATGGGGCGACCCTGACGGAGGTCGAGTCCGAGTATCCGGGCGGCATACCGGCATGGATAAAATACCTGAACAAGAACTTTAAATATCCGGATGAGGCCATCGACAAATCCATCATGGGCCAGGTTATGATCGGCTTTACGGTCGATGCCACCGGGGTCGTCCCGCCAACTTCCTTATGGGTAAAGCAATCCGTGGCCTATTCCCTGGACAAGGAAGCCTTGCGCGTCATCTATGAGAGCGGCAACTGGACCCCTGCCTGGCAGTATGGTAAAAATGTAAAATCGTATAAGCTCCAGCCCGTAGTGTTCAAATTGGTGCGGGGAAGATAAATCTTTCAATAAATTTTGAAAGTTCAGAAAACTCCCTACCTTTGTGACATGCAACTGGTGGAAGCGAAAGCGAAATTCATAGCCGACTGGGGAAGATTTGGTACTAATTGGGGTATCAACCGCACGATGGCGCAAATCCACGCCTTACTGCTGGTGAGCCCTGATAACCTGAGTGCAGAAGATGTGATGGAACAGCTGTCGATCAGCCGGGGCAATGCGAATATGAACCTTAGGGAGCTCATGGACTGGGGACTGGTGCAGAAGGTGATCGTTCCGGGCGAACGAAAGGAATTTTTTTCTGCCGAGAAAGACATCTGGAAGGTCGCCCGGCAAATTGTCAAGGAAAGGAAGAAGCGGGAACTGGACCAGATGCTGCCCGCGCTCAAGGAGCTGAGCGAAGTAGAGGGCGATAAGCGGGACAAGAATGTCAAGACCTTTACCGAGACGATCAACAATATCCGGAAATTCAGCGAACAGGCGGATAAAACACTGGATATGATGGTCAAGGCCGACGAACATTGGTTCCTCGGAAGCCTGGTGAAGCTGTTCGCGGGGAAGTCGTGAAAGCTAGTACAAAGCCGTTATGCGGCTTTTATTTGGGGTTAGTATTTCAATATTTACTGAAAGTTCAGAATAATCAATCACAAACATATCCAATCACTCTAAATTTTCTTTTATGTCTTACATTCTCACCCTCTACAGTCTTTATCTACTGATCACCGTCCTTCTTACCATCTGGGTCGCGCGTACGCTCTTCCGCAATGGGAAAGTCTTCCTAATCGATATCTTCCACGGCAACAAGGAGCTGTCGCAGGCCGTAAACAACCTTCTGCTGGTGGGCTTCTACCTGGTCAACCTGGGCTATGCCGTTTATACGCTGCGGGTAGAATACAATGTTACAGATACCCGGCAGCTCATCGAAGAGCTGAGTCTCAAGACGGGTGCGATCATCCTGATCCTGGGCGGCATGCACTTCTTCAACATGCTGGTGTTCTTTAAGCTGCGGAAGAGGGCGTTGATAGAAAAGAGAGGGGCACCTCACCGCTTTATCTACCCTAACGAATCGTCTTCCGATGCTCCTAATGAATAATTCTTAAATTAGCTACTATGCGTAACAAGAAGATCATCCTGGCCGGTGGAACAGGTTTCATCGGTCAGGCGCTGGCGGCCCGCTGGGGAAAAGACAACCAGATCGTGATCCTCAGCCGCCAGAATGCAAAAGCGCAGAACAACTCCTATGGCAAGAAGCTGCTGAAGGCCAGCGACGGCTATCATCTCACCTATTGGCATTGGGATGGCAAGCAGGTGGAACGCCACTGGGCCGATGAGCTGGAGGGATGCGACCTGGTCGTCAACCTGGCCGGGCGCAGCGTAAATTGCCGGTATACCGACCGCAACAAACAGGAGATCTTCGACAGCCGCACCGATGCCACCAAGGCGATAGGGCAGGCCATCCACGAAGCTACGGTACCGCCCAGGCTATGGATCAACGCGGCTTCGGCAACGATATACCGGTATGCGCTGGACCGGCCGCAGGATGAATATACGGGTGAGATCGGCGAGGGTTTCTCCGTGCAGGTGTGTCAGCGCTGGGAAAACACATTCTTCGAACAACGGACCCCGTTCACCCGGAAGATAGCGCTGCGTACGGCCATCACCCTGGGCGAAGAAGGCGTGATCGTACCGTATCTCAATCTGTTGAAGTTCGGCCTGGGCGGAAAACAGGGAAGCGGACGACAGATGTACAGCTGGGTTCATATTGAAGATCTAACGCGGGCCATCGAATGGCTGCTCGACAAGCCGGAGCTGGAAGGCGTGTTCAACCTGGCGGCTCCGAACCCCGTGACGAACGACTATTTTATGTCGACACTTCGGCGGCTGACGCATCATCGTATTGGGCTGCCGGCGCCCGCCTGGCTGCTCCGCCTGGGCGCCCGGCTCATCGGCACGGAAACGGAGCTGGTGCTGAAGAGCCGTTGGGTGCTGCCCACAAAGCTGCTGGAAGCGGGCTTTACTTTTCAGTATGCGAAGCTCGACCACGCGCTGGAAGATATCGTGGGGCGGACGCCGCGGAAAAAATATCGCTTACGGCCTGCACCTGATCCAAACAAGATGCGAGGATAAATTGTAATCATAGCATGTCCAGTGTAGCGAAAAAGACGTTGGTCCTCGGGGCTTCGGACAAGCCCGGGCGATACAGCTATCTGGCGATTAACCGGCTGCGCGGCAAGGGGCATCCGGTTGTCGCCATTGGGCATCGTCAGTCGCAGCTGGGAGATGTCGACATCGAGACCGAAAAGAAACCTTTTACAGAGATCGACACGGTGACCTTATACCTCAACCCTGGCCGTCAGAAGGAATACTACGATTATATCCTCTCCCTTCATCCTAAACGCATCATCTTCAATCCCGGCGCAGAGAACCCCGAACTGGCCGGATTGGCGCAAGCCAACGGCATCCAGCCCCTGGAAGCCTGTACGCTCGTCCTGCTGAGCACGGATCAATTCTAACCTGCTGGTCCTCCTCTCCACTATTGCCCGAAGTCAGGTATACAATGCAAGTAAAAGACATTATATTGCATTACTAAACATTGTCATATGAAAAAATACTTCGCTGAGGCTATTGGCACTTTCTCCCTCGTATTATTTGGCTGCGGCGCAGCCGTAGTATCCGGCAAGACCATTCCGGATACTGTATTGGCAGGAGCTCCTGCAGGGATTGGCGTGTTGGGCATTGCCCTGGCGTTTGGACTCGCGGTTGTAGTCATGTGCTATGCCATCGGTCCAATTTCGGGATGCCACATCAATCCCGCCATTACCATCTCGATGCTCGTCGCAGGAAAGATCAGCGTAAAAGACACGGTAGGCTATGTGATCGCCCAGCTGGCCGGCGCCACGTTAGGCGCGGCAGTGCTCTATGCTTTTCAGAAAGGAGGGCCCAATTTCACCATGGATGAATGGGCGCTTGGCTCCAACGGCTGGGGGCCGGGTTACCTGGGCAGCTACAGCACGACATCGGCTTTTCTCACGGAATCCGTCCTGACCTTTCTATTCCTCTTTGTGATCTTCGGAACTACGTCCAAGCTTGGCAGCAGTCCTATGACCGGACTTGCCATCGGGCTAACGCTTGTGCTCATCCACCTCGTGGCCATCCCCATCACGGGTACATCGGTGAATCCTGCAAGAAGCTTCGGGCCCGCGCTGTTTGCCGGAGGAAAGGCATTGCAGCAATTGTGGCTGTTCCTGATCGCTCCCGTTGTAGGAGGTATCGCGGCTGCATTGCTGTGGCATGGGGTATTCGAACCTAAAAACAAGTAGGCTTGTTAATAAAACCTTAATCTGCATACGATTTTGCTGATAGCCGGTTTTTCGGTAAATTCGGAAAATCCTTTATAATATGTTATGGCGAAAATTTAATGGCGACGTCATCGAACTTCCCATCATTGAAGCCGTTGAAAACGCGATCCGTCGCGAGACCGATAACGGCTACAGACTGAAGGTTTGTATCGGCACCGACTCCCAGGTAAAAGGTTTGGAAACGGAATTTGCTACGGTAATCGTTTTTCTTCGGGAAGGACATGGCGGGTTCATGTTCATTCACAACGAGAAGACCAGGCATCAGTACACGATCAAGGAACGCATGCTGGTCGAAGTAGCAAAGAGCATCGAGATTGCCTATGAGCTGTGCAATCTCTTTAGCAAGTATAATGTCGACATGGAAGTACACGCAGACATTAACACGAATCCCAGCTTCAAGAGCAATGACGCGCTCAAGGAGGCAATGGGCTATATCCTTGGGATGGGCTTTGCCTTCAAGGCCAAGCCTGAGGCGTTTGCCAGCAGCAGCTGTGCCAACAAAGTAGTGAATTAGCTGTCGGCCTGCATGAATTCTTCGTTCATGCTTCCAATGAGGTCCAGGATCTTGTCCCTGCCCATTTTCTTGACGGCGCTGGTGACAAAATGCTGCGGCAGGAATTGCCAGGTCTCGCGCATCTTGGTGAGAAAGGCTTTTACGTTGGCGGCGACGACGCGCTGATTTTCTTTATCCGCTTTGGTAAAGACCAGCGAGAAGGGCACGCCCCAGTCCCTAAGCCGGTGAGTGAATTCCAGATCGAGCTTTTGCGGCTCATGCCGGCTGTCGATTAGGACAAAGACGCTGACCAGATTTTCCCGCTTGCGCAGATAATCCTCTATCATCTTCTCCCATTTTTTCCGCTGCCCCTGCGAGACTTTGGCGAAACCATAGCCGGGCAGGTCGACGATGTACCAGGTCTTATCGATATCAAAATGATTGAGGAGCTGGGTCTTGCCGGGACTTCCGGAAGTCTTGGCCAGCTTTTCGCTGTTGACCAGCATGTTGATCAGGGAAGATTTACCCACATTGCTTCGACCGATGAACGCATATTCCGGCCGATCCGGTTTGGGGCACATCGTATAGTCAGGACTGCTGACCACATAAACGGAGGAATGGATGTCCATAGGCAAAGATACGTACCTTTGCCCTCACTATGGCCAACTATTCGCACGACAGGATCGTACCCTTCAAAGACTCGGAGCTGAGCAAGAAGCAGCAGGTCGCCGAGATGTTCGATAAGATCGCTTTCCGGTATGATTTCCTCAATCGATTTCTCAGCGGCGGGATCGATCTTTCCTGGCGTCGTCGTGCGATCCGGGAGCTGCATGTTAAGAGTAGGCAGGAAGATAGCCCAACGGCGATATTGGATGTCGCCACCGGCACAGGAGATATGGCCATACTGCTAACCCGCTATCTGCCTGGCGCGCGCGTCACCGGGATCGATATCTCTACCGGCATGCTGGAGATAGGGCGGCAAAAAATTGCGCGGCAGCAGCTGGATCAAGCTATCACGCTGCAAACCGGAGATAGCGAGTCCCTGGAATTCCCCGATGCGCATTTCGACGCGATAACAGTTGCCTTCGGCGTCCGCAACTTCGAGAACCTGGAGAAAGGTCTGCGGGAGATGCTCCGTGTATTAAAGCCGGGGGGAAGGCTGGTAGTGCTGGAGTTTTCGCAGCCGCGGACTCCCGGCATCAGGCAGCTGTATAACCTCTATCTGCGGCTGATAGCCCCCACCCTTGGAAAAATGGTGAGTAAGAGCCAGGAAGCATATCAATACCTCAATGATTCTGTAAAGGCCTTCCCGGAAGGCGAAGCCTTTATCCACATCCTCGACGCCTGCGGCTATACACACCCGCAGCTACGGCGTCTTAGCCTGGGAATCTGCTCCTTATACATTGGGGAGAAACAGGGATAGGGGCACAATTATTTGCAGGTTCCTTCGTTATTCTGTCTACCCCAAAGTCACGCCTATAGAGACTCATTACCCTGAAGATGTAATTTATTGATTTTAATTTGTTTATGAAGCTATTGGGGTTTTCCACCAACAAGGTCGCCGTATTGGCCGTATTCATTACCGGATGTTTGATGGCGGTGAAGCCGGCTACGGCTCAGCTCAGAGATTATCTGAACTTACCGGATCATGACAGCAAGCGCTATTACCTGGGTATTGGGTTCATGTATGAGCAGAGCCATCTGCAAGTGAGCGCGCATCCAAAATTCCTGCAAAGCGACAGCGTTCTCTCCGTTAACCCAGGCAATTCCGGCGGCTTTGGCGTATCCGGGATGTTTACCTTCCGGCTTTCCGACCACTTTGAGTTTCGCTTTGCCTTCCCGGAATTCATTTTTGCGAGCAATAGCCTGACTTACCAGGTGAAGTACCCGCCTGCCGGCGAAGCCAATATCGCGACCAAGCAGATACAGTCGCTGCTGCTGGGCTTTCCGGCGCACGTTAAATTCCTGTCCGACCGCATCAATAATTTTCGGGTCTATATGCTAGGTGGATTCAACTACCAATACGACCTGGCCTCCAACTCTTCTACCCGGAAGGCACAAAACTTAGTGAAGCTGACACCCAGCGATATGAGCATCGAAGGCGGCCTGGGCTTCTCGTTCTACTTCCCAGTATTCATCCTCTCACCGGAGCTCAAGATCAGTGAAGGCATCAAGAACGTTCATAGCCGCGATCCAAACCTGCAGTATTCGAATGTCATCGACAAGCTAAAGACGAGAATGATCGTCTTTTCGCTGATCTTCGAAGGGTAGCCTGGGTTTAAACGACCCATGGCCTGATCCTTGCAAAAGACTTGTATCGCTCAACCAATAAGCTGGGCTGAGCGTTATACAAATATGGAAACCTATGATCGACGCCAGGAGATCGTCAACGGATGGACGCATGCTGCCGGCATCTTGTTTGGTCTCGCAGCGCTCCCGGTATTACCGGGCATCGCCACATTTCATGGTAATACCCAGGGGATCATCGGCTCCTGCATCTATGGCTTTTGTTTCTTACTGGCCTTTACTTCCAGCACAGTTTATCATTTCTCGCAGGCCCCCCGAAAAAAGAAAACCTTAAAGATCTTCGATCACATCAGCATTTACTTTTTTATCGCGGGGACCTATACGCCCTTTTTGCTCGTCTATGTCAATAACCCCTTCGGCATGACCCTGCTTGTCATCCTCTGGGTCCTTACCGCGGTGGGTGTCGTTTTTAAGATCTTGTTTACGGGGAGGTTCGAAATCGTTTCTACCATTATTTACCTGGCGATGGGCTGGATCATGGTCGTCGGCGGTCGAAGATTCTTTGATCAGCTGCCGCATTCCGTGCTCGTCTTTATCTGTATCGGCGCGGGCTTATATACCGTCGGCACCTTCTTTTATCTGTGGGATAAGTATAAGTATACCCATGCCGTATGGCACGGTTTTGTGCTGAGCGCAGCCCTGTGTCATTACGTGGCGGTGCTGATGGCCATGTAAGGTTATCATTACCAGTATACAACTTTGTGCATTAGTAATGACAACTTTGCCTAATAATCATACTGCCGCCTGAACATATTGATCCGCACGCCCGCGGTGAACAACGTCGAGCTGGAGCTATGATATGTATTCGTAGGATCGTTCACGGAATAATGCCGGTATTGCGCGGACAGGTCGAAGAAGAGGTTCTCCTTGCACTGCCAGGACACCAGTCCCGAGGCATTGATACAATGGGCAGGTACCCCGGTACCAAGCTGGAAGCCATAATCGCGGGGCCTGGAATCGTAGTTCTCGAAGATATTGCTGCCGAAGTTCTCGCCGGCCGAATCGAGACCCTGGGTGTAATAGATGATCTTCCCCTCGAGATTCCACCGGTAAGCGGGCTGGTAGCGGGCGATGGCGATGAACTCATAAAAGTTCGCGCCCAGCGGATGCGCCAGAGGCTGGTTGTAGTGGCTGTAGTTGGACACGGAGTCGTCATGCTGGTAAGTGAATGGCCGGACGATATTGGTCTCAAACTGCAGATCCAGGTTCTTCACACGGAAGGCGTCGATGTATTTGAAACCCAGCTGCAGGGCCTGCTTGTTGGCCCAATAGCCGGCGCCATAGTGCAGGATCTGGTGGAGGATGAACTCGTCGAAAAGCAGCTGCCCGTAAAATTGGGTCGCATGGCCGATGTTGACCTTCCAGTCCAGGCCGGCATTCGACTTGTCCGGGCTGCCATTCTCCTGCTGTGCCGCGATCAGGAAAATAACGGGGTTGAGATAGGAGAAATCATAGTGGTTGGTACGGCTGAAGGTAACATTTTCAAAGAGCCCCAGCGTTAGCCAGGGCGTCGCATTGATATTCAGGTGATGGATGACGGCGTATTTTTTAGGATACATATAGTCGTTGCCGGTAATGTGCTGGTTGACCAGCTCCATGTAGATGGTCTGGTAGTTGAGCTTCCAGATGCGTGTATTGAATTTCAGGAAGAGATAGGGAGCGCTAAAGTCGCTGAGGAAGAGGCTGCGATAGCCGTCGCCGATGAAATTCTTGTCGTATCCGAACTGCCAGTCGAAATATTTCCAGGTATTGAAATAGATGGAGGCGCGGTTGTCGAAGTAGTCGAAGCCCGTTTTACCAAATGACTTAAAATAGCCGGCGCCGGGAACGGCGTCCAATTTGGTGGCCATTTGCTGAAAATAGGTCGGCCCCCTCTCCTGGTTGTCGGTGAGATAGGCGGAGAACCCAAGCTTCCCCGCGATCATACCCCGGAGGGTGAGCCCCTTGGAGTTCAGGAAGACCCTTTCCTTATTACCTGTCTCATAGGACTGTGTCTGCTGGATAGCCGGATCGATGGCCAGGAAGAAATCCTTGTCCTCGACTTCGTAGAAATTAGCCTTGGTCTTATAGAAGGTATTGAGCCAGGGGCGTTTGCTCATGAAGCTGTCCCTGTTGTTGGTGACCCACTCGATGTTATTCGCCAGCAGGGAGGAGAGGTTGGCCCGGTCTACGTCCGAGAGGTGGTCGATATCGTCGTAGGGATAAAATTTATGGAGGGAGTCGGCGATCTGGGCGACGCGGACGGCGAGCCGCCGGCTGATAGGTTTGGCGGTGGAGATATTGAGATCGGCATCCGTTTGCTGGAGGATCTCCATCCGCTCGAGGAAATGATCGAATTTAGACCCCTGCGGAAGAAAGCTGGATTGGGCCCGGGCCCGGTCCGGCTGTAGCGCAGCCAGGAGCAGGGTCAGGACGATCAATGACAAGCGGGTAGCTGCAATCCTTAAAATTATCCGGAGTCTTACAAGGGTTTTAATAAATTGCGTCATAAAGCTGGTTAATAGAGGACGAGTCAATTTTCTATATGCGTAATTACCTGATCAAGAACATTTCTATAGTAAACGAAGGTAGGATTAGTACGGCAGATTTGCTACTTAAAAACGGCCGGATCGAAAAAATTGGAACGGGCCTTCAGCCATCATTTTCCGTCACGGAGATCAACGGGGAAGGCAAGCATTTATTGCCTGGCGTGATCGACGACCAGGTCCATTTCCGGGAGCCGGGACTAACCCATAAGGCTACCATCTATACGGAAGCCAAAGCGGCGGTAGCCGGGGGCGTTACCTCTTTTATGGAAATGCCGAATACGCTGCCGCCGGCCTTTACGCAGGATCTGCTGGAACAGAAATACGCTATCGGCTCCAGCAGCTCGCTGGCGAACTATTCCTTTTACATGGGCACTTCGAATGACAATGCCGATGAGGCCTTGCGCACCAATCAGAAGAAAAAGGATATCTGCGGGATCAAGATCTTCATGGGTTCGTCTACGGGTAACCTGTTAGTGGACAACTACCTTACCCTGGACAGGCTGTTCCGTGAAAGCGAGGTGCTCATCGCTACGCATTGCGAAGACGAAAAGATCATCCGCCAGAACCTGGAACGGGTGCGGAGCGAGGGGCGGGAGCTGGTTGCGGCGGACCATCCGCTCATAAGGGATGAGAACGCCTGTTTTGAATCCAGCCTGACGGCGATCCAGTTTGCCCAGAAACACAATAGCCGCCTGCACGTATTCCATCTTTCGACGGAAAAGGAGATGGCCTTATTCGGCAATATGTTGCCGCTGGCGGAAAAGCGCATTACGGCGGAGGTCTGTGTGCATCACCTGCATTTTACCAGCGATGACTATGCCGTATTAGGCAACCGGATCAAATGCAACCCTGCCATCAAGGCGCCGCATAACCGGGAAGCCCTCTGGACGGCCCTGCTGGACGACCGGCTGGACCTGATCGCTACGGATCACGCTCCGCATACGCTGACCGAAAAAGGGTTGATCCGAACAGCCGGGCGACTGGTACCTGCGGGAGAAGAAAATGCCTATGAGAAAGCCCATGCCGGTCTGCCCCTGGTGCAGCATTCCCTGCGGCTCATGCTCCATTACGTCCAGGCCGGAAAGATTAGCCTGGAGAAAGTGGTGGAGAAGATGAGCCATGCCGTTGCCGTCTGCTTCAACATAGCCGAAAGAGGCTATATCAGGGAAGGCTATTTTGCCGATCTGGTCATCGTGGACCTGCACCAACCGTCCAGCGTAAGCCGGGAGAGCATCCTGTACAAATGCGATTGGAGTCCGCTGGAAGGGTTCGAATTCCCGGCGACGGTGACCCATACTTTCGTAAATGGGCACCTGGTTTATGGAAATGGAGGCTTCGATGAATCTCAATGGGGGCAGCGGCTCCGCTTCGACAGGTAGGGCGGCCCCGGGCGTAAAAAACGATCATGGAAATAGACAATATAACTTACGAAGACCTCTCCCTCTTCAACAAAGAGGAGGAGTTCTCCATTTTCCACAAATTGGACTTTACCCGGACCAGGGGCGGCAAAGACATGCTCCTCCGCTTCTTTGATGCGCCCTTCGGCAAGATCGGGGCTATCCAGGCTACCCAGCAGACCATCGCCCTGATCCACCAAAATATAGCGGCCTGGCCGGTTTCGATCAGCAATGGAACGATCATGGTGATCGAGCGGTTCTATGAAACGGCGATAGATGATATCCCATACGGCCAGAACCTGCCGGCGGCGTTGTCCTATAAGATCTTCCACTCTGCAGATTATGCGATAGTCCGGTATTCTGTAACGCATTTTGCCGATTTCGTCCGGGGTATGAACGGCCTGGTCAGGCTGCTCGATCAACCCGGCAACCCTCCAATGCTGGCAGATGAGCTCCAAAAGGCGCGGCGTCTGCTGAATGAAACCGTTCTGAATGAGCTTGGCGGCACGAAACCCGGCGAGAAGCTGAACCCCATTCAGGTCATCTATTTCGGACGTTATAT
>JAMFRX010000608.1 GCA_026224995.1 Puia dinghuensis | reverse complement strand
CCTTCCCAATCGCTGGTCTGCCGCAGCATCACATCCCAGGTGAGGAGCCTGTTGTGTGGGCTTGCAAAGGGATATAGCAGCTGCGGCTTGCCGATATCCTCCGGCGAACGCGCCGGCGCCGCCGGGTTATAGACCTCTATCGGCGGGACATAGCCGGCTACCGTATCCGTCACGCTGCGGATGAGCCCCTGGTCTACGGCCAGTCCCACTACTGTGGAGAGAAAGCTCTTGGTGACGCTATGCGTCATGTCCACCCGCAGCGGCTCGCCCCATTCGGCAACGATATAACCCTTGTAGACGATCAGCCCCGTTTGATCCCCCCGCTCTTTGAAAGGCCCTTCCCCCTCGTCGAACGGTTCTCCCTTGCCAAAGCTTTCCGCCTGCGCAAGCTCCTGGTCCCTCGGCGCCCTGGCCTCGTTATCCCGCGCAAAACGAACGGCCTCCGCCAATGACCCGCTGTCCAGGCCCAATGCCGCCGGCCGGCGATGCTCCCATGTTCCCCGCGGGGGGAAATAATCACTATGGCGCGGCTGGGCAAAAAGCGGCCCGAGAAAGGCTATCGTTAACAATACAAGGAAAATTCGCTTCATGCCTCAATTTCAGCAAAAAAACCCATAGTTTTACTCCCCTCAATATGATAGTAATCAAGAATGCCATCCTGGTGGCGGCTCTCACAGTATCTGCGGTTGCCTCCGTATCAGCCCAACGAAAACACTCCCATCCCGCGGCCGTGGCCGACACCTCCAAGCCCCAGCACCCGCCATTATCCGGCTTTAGCCTCCCCAAGCAAGGGCCCAAACCCTACAAAGACGTCATCACCGACAAGGCCATCACCCATGCCGGCCTTTTCACCGTCCATAAAGTAGAGGACAAATGGTACTTCGAGATACCGGATTCCATGCTGCTCCGGGAATTCATGGCCATCACCCGCTTCAGCAAGACGGCAGCAGGTGGCGGCGTCTATGGGGGTGAGCTGGCTAACCAGCAGACACTGGAATGGGAGAAAGGCCCTTCGCACACGCTCTTCCTTCGCGTGGTCACGCTCGTTAGCATGGCCGACTCCACCAATAAGATCTACAAAGCCGTCAAGAACTCCAGCGTCGACCCTATCGCCGCGGCCTTCGACATCAAAGCATATGGAAAGGATTCCACCAGCGTCGTTATCGACGTGACGGACTATTTCAAAGGCGACAACCTCATCGTGAGCGTCCCTTCCGGCATCAAGAGCCGGATGAAGCTGGGCGGCCTCGCTTCCGACCGGTCCTATATCGAGCACATCAATACCTATCCGATCAATACGGAGGTCAGGAGCATCAAGACCTTCTCCACCGGCGGCGGATTGTCCAGCCCTTTTGGCCTTTCCTTCTCATCGCCTACCGACGCCGCGGGCGCCGTGACCCTGGAGCTCAATACCTCTTTTATCCTCCTGCCGGTCGTCCCGATGGCTAAGCGCCTGTCAGACCCGCGGGTAGGATACTTTGCGGATGAATATGTCATTTATTCCGATGACCAGCAAAAGATCGACAACCAGGAGTTCATCGTTCGCTGGCGGCTGGAGCCTCGCCCCGAAGACCGCGAGCGATGGCTGCATGGAGAAGTAGTCGAGCCGGCGAAGCCGATCATCTATTATATCGATCCGGCTACACCAGCCAAATGGATCCCCTACCTGGTACAAGGCGTCAATGACTGGCAGCAGGCCTTCGAGAAGGCTGGCTTCAAGCATGCCATAGAAGCCCGCGCATGGCCCGAAGGTGACAGCACCAGGAGCCTGGAAGATGCCCGCTACTCCGTGCTGCGCTATTTTGCCTCGGATATAGAGAATGCCTATGGACCCAACGTCCACGACCCTCGCAGCGGCGAGATCATCGAAAGCCACATAGGCTGGTATCACAATATCATGGAGATATTGCACGACTGGTATATGATCCAGACGGCCGCCGTCGACCCGCGCGCCAGGACCATGCACATCGACGATAGCCTTATGGGCCAGCTTATCCGTTTCGTCTCCTCACACGAAGTGGGCCATACCCTTGGCCTCCGTCATAACATGGGCAGCAGCAGCACCATCCCCGTGGAGAAGCTGCGGGACAAGGCCTGGCTGGACATCCATGGTCATACCCCTTCCATCATGGACTATGCCCGGTTCAACTATGTCGCACAGCCGCAGGACAATATTCCCGAGATGGATCTTTTCCCCCGTATCGGCGAATACGATCGCTGGGCCATCCGCTGGGGCTATGCCTACGCCGGCGGCAAAGACCCGAAGGAAGAATCACGGGTGCTCAACAAATGGGTGATCGACAGCCTCCGGACAAACCCGCGCCTGTGGTTCGGCGGCGAAGGCTTTAACCAGGATCCCCGCGCACAGCTGGAAGACCTCGGCGACAACAGCATGAAGGCAAGTGAATATGGCATCAGGAACCTGCAGCGCATCCTGCCTTCTCTCCCGTTATGGACGCAGGAAGAAGCCGATAAATACGATAACCTGGAGGAAATGTACAAGCAGGTGATTGCTCAGTTCAGCCGTTATATGGGCCACGTGCTGAAGAACGTAGGCGGAATATACGAAACCTACCACAGCATCGAGCAGCCCGGCGATGTCTACGAGCCTACGCCAAAAGCGCGCCAGCACGAGGCGCTTACCTTCCTGAACGCGCAGCTCTTCACGACGCCCCGCTGGTTGCTGGACAATAATATCCTTAACAAGATAGCCAGCCCTTCTGGCGGCGATCCTGTCAGCCCGATACAAACGGGCGTACTGAGCAGCCTGCTCTCCGCCAGCCGCTTGAACACCTTGCTGCAAACGGCCGACCGATACGGGGACACCCATGTCTATACGGTGGAAGATCTGCTGGCAGATACCCGTAAAAGTATCTGGAAGGAGCTCGCCACACATCAGCCTGTAGATGTCTGGCGACGCAACCTTCAGAAAACCTACACAGAGTCGCTGATCTCGCTCGTCAACCCGACGAGCCCTTCCACAGGCATCCCGGGACTGCTCCTCTTCTTCGGGCCAAATACAAAAAATACCGACCTGCCTTCTATTGCAAAAGCAGAGCTGTCCGGGCTTAGAAGCCGGATACTGGCTGCCATCCCATCGACAACGGATAAGATGACAAAATACCATTTGCTGGATTTGGCGGATAGGATCAGGAAGGCCTTGGATCCGGTCGCCGGCCATTGATGTTGCGTTACTTACTACTAACGGAGACCTTAAGCTTTAGGGCCTGCGGCTTACGCACCGGCACCAATGCATCTGTTGGGAGGGTGAGCTTAATGAACCTCTTTAGGTGGTCGTCATAGTACTTACAACGGACATTCCCCCTGTTCTCATAGACCTCTTCTACTATTAGCTTGATATCTAACAAGCCAGGAAAGGTTACTTCTTCACCCACCTTTAATAGACCAAACATAGGCAGAAAAATTTAAAGGCGATTGATGGATAGGATGCAGCGACAAGGTATGAAAGGCCACGAACAAATCCAATTTTTTCCGTGGCTCCCCTGTGCGACAGAAAACCCGGCTGCCCTTAGGCAACCGGGTTCCGACCGCATTAGGGAAGACCTATTTTAATAATTTGAGCACTTCCGTGCCTCTGTCGGTAATGATCTTGATCAGATATACGCCACCAGGCCAGTTGCTGACGGACAGCTGCACCGATCCCGTAGTGGACGGGGCCAGCCGGCTCATCTCCACACCACCGATGGTATAGACATCTATCTGGCGGATAAGTTCACCTGCCGGGTTCAGCACGTTCACTACGTCCCTTGCCGGATTTGGAAAGATGGAAAGGCTGTTGCCCAATGTCCCACCGATCGACACCACATCTACCGGAGAATAGCTCAACACCCCATCCAGATCCACCTGCTGCAGCCTATAGAGGTTCCGTCCATTCTGCGGCGAGAAATCCGTCCACTCGTATTGCAGGGCAGTCACTGAATTACCAGCGCCGGCCACTTCGCCAATGGTCGTATAGTTGATGCCGTCCGTGCTCCGCTGAATATTGAATTGTTTATTATTGATCTCCGTCTCCGTCGTCCATTGTAGCAGCACCTGCTTGTTATTCTCGTTCGTGGCTGTAAAATCCACGAGCTTTATCGGCAGGGTAGAGGCAGGTCCCGATACCGTCATTTCCATTATATTATATCCATTGCTTGTGGCGCTGGTGAGACCCGAGAAACGCACGTATTGGGCGCTGCCGGCGACAGAGACCACATTCACGCTGTTGGTGTTCCCGGTGACGCTTTTCGCAGTGGTAAAGGTGGTGCCGTTGGTCGATAGATCGATATTGTAGCTGGTCGCGTAGTCGGCGGTACTGAACGTAAGGCCTACGTTGCAAATGCTCTGTACGGATGCGAGGTTGACGGTTAAGGACTGGGGATCGTTTTTCGAACCGTTGTTGCCGCTCCACCAGGCCGTGGATGGGTTGGCGTCGAAAGCAGCGCTGGCGGGGAAGCCTGCGTTTAACGTGCTGCTGGACGTTGCTGCATCGTGATAGGCCATATTTACCGCACTACAGCCTGAAGTGCCAAATACTTTCATTTCATACAGCCCATAGTAGAAGCCACCCGCATGGAGGGCTAAGCCCGACATGCGGACATAACGTGCCGTAGCGCCGATGGGAATCGCATTGACGGTGGTGTTATTCGTCGTGGTCGAAAAGACCGTTGTCCAGGTGCTGGCATCCGATGAAATATCGATCGTATAGCTCTTGGCATAACCGGTGCCATCCCAGAACAAGCTTACCTGGCAGAGCGGCATGCTCGAGCCAAGATCTACATAGATGGACGCAGTGGATGCTACCTGTAGCCATTCCGTACTGGTCGTATCGCCATCAAAGGCATTGGAGGCAGGAAAGACAAAGGAGGAACCGGAGGCCGTTGCTGTGTGATTCAAGGCAAGATCGGTCCCACCACATTGTGGAAAAGAACGGACACCGGCTAATAGCAACACCGGCAAGACAAAGTAGAATGCTCTCATATTCATGATTTAGAGTTTAAATAAAGAGAGCAACAAGCTATTAAGGGCTGCGAAGGACGTAAATGAGGGTTGCGAAGGACGCAAACAAGAGATGCTAGAAGTGTAATTAAGGGGATGCTAAATTCCGGCAGGAACTACAAAAATAAGGGGAATTGTCTAATGTTAGCATATTAATTGCATCTAAAAACAAAAAACAATATGCATAACCCAACCTTATCGGATCGACCCGCCGTTATCGGCGACGACCAGCGAACCCTTTCCGCCGTTGCCGGCTCGCTGCTCCTATATTTCGTGGCTAAAAAGCATAAGGCGGACTCCCTTTTGTTGCTTAGTGGGGTATACCTGCTTTATCGTGCCGTTTCGGGACATTGCCCCCTTACGGCCGCCTTGAAAGCCACCCACCGTAATGGCTCACCCAATATAAATATCAGGACCCACCTGACCGTGAATAAGCCGCGGAAGGAAGTATATGCTTTTTGGCGCCGGCTGGAAAATTGGCCGCTCTTCATGCGTCACCTGGAGAATGTAGACGAGCTTGATAACACCACCTCCGCCTGGAAGCTCAGATTGCCGGGAATAGGCGACGTCCGCTGGGAGGCGAAGATCATTAAGGAAGAAAAGGATACGGAATTGTCCTGGGCCTCCGTGCCGGGTGCGGCCATCGGTACCACGGGTAAGATCAACTTTTCCGACACGCCAGGCAATGGCACCCGAATAGACGTGATGCTTTCCTACCGTGCTCCCAATGGCGCCATCGGCGAAAAGCTCTCCCGTCTGCTGACCCCCGCTTTCCGTGACAAGGTGGAGGCGGATATCTATCATTTTAAACGCTATCTGGAGGATGCCGGCGTGGATCGGCAGCTATAGCTGGGTAATTTTTTCCCCGACTATTTCATCGACTCCAACTTTTCGAGGGCCTTCTGCATATCGATACCTTTCCCCAGCACTGGCTTGAAGAGATCGCCCGTTGCCTTGATCCGCGCCATCATCGTGGTTATATTGAAGTCCTGCATGTTAAGCCCTTTCTTTACTTCTTCCCAGCGCAATGGCGCGGAAACAGTGGCTCCTGGCTTGGGCCGCACCGCGTAGGGCGCCGCGATAGTAGCCTGCGGCCGGTTCTGAAGAAAGTCCAGATACATCTTCCCTTTGCGTGCGCTTACCGTTCTTTCCGTAGTAGTAAAGGACGGGATCTCGCTTTGTACAAGCTGTACCACCAGATGCGCAAACTCCTTGGAATGCTCATAGCTGTATTTGGCGCCAAGAGGAAAATAGACATGCAATCCCGTAGACCCGGAGGTCTTGCAATAGGAGTCGACACCCGCGGCGTCCAGGACTTTTTTAGTGACCTGGGCCGCCTCGATGACCTTATCGAAGGGCGTCTTCTTATCAGGGTCCAGGTCGATGATACACCAATCCGGATTATCCGGGGCGCTTACCCTGCTGCTCCAGGGATTCACCTCGATGCAGCCAAGGGAGATCATATAGATCAGGCTCGCCTCATCGGTACAGACCAGGAATTCCTTGTCTTCGGTATCTTCCGCAGTACGGTAAGGAAAAGTCTTCAGCCAGCCCGGCACTTTCCCGCTGACATTCTTCTGATAAAAGCCAGCTCCGGTTATTCCATTCGGATGCCGGTTCAACGACTGCGGCCTGTCCTTGAGATAGGGCAGAATATAAGGTGCTACCTGGTAATAGTAGTTCAGCAGATCGCGCTTGGTGAATTTCTCCTTTGGCCAGAATACCTTGTTCAAATGGGTGAAGGCGAACTCCTGGCCGCCGACCTTCACTGTTTGGGCGTCATCGGTAGTCTCCAGCAAGGCTTTCCGTTCCCGCCTGGCTACCGGCGTTGTAGCCGCATCTTTCACTGCCCGGGCCTTAACCGGCTTCTCAGCCGCCGTCTTCTTATTGCTTTCCCATTTCCTGGCCCGCGGATTCCCCGCTATCTGCTCCAGCGTCTTCCTGGAGATCACCGACTTATCCTTATCCGTAACCGGCTGCTCCGTCGCATACTTATCCCGGTGCTTGATCAGCAGCCATGAATTATCCCCTCTTCCCCTGGTCTGCACCAGCGCGAATTCACCCTTGAGCTTCTTGCCGTTGAGCCGAAACTTGAGCGACCCCGCTTGCAGCTCTTTCAGCAGGACCCGGTTCTGCGCCGTCTTGGTCCCATTTGTTTCTTCCAGCGACTCGTATGTCCCCTCATCCCACACCATCACCGTCCCCGCGCCGTAATTGCCAGCAGGAATTATCCCCTCGAAGTCCTTATAATCAAAGGGGTGGTCCTCCACCTGCATCGCGAGCCGCTTGTCGGCGGGGTTCAGCGAAGGCCCCTTGGGGATCGCCCAGCTCTTGAGCACCCCTTCCATTTCCAGCCGGAAATCATAATGCAGGTGAGAGGCGGCGTGCTTCTGCACCACGAATTGCAAGGCCTTTCCGGCAGACTTGCCTCCCCGGGGCTCCGGAGTTTCGGAAAACGACCGCTTTTTCTTGTATTCTTTCAATGCCATAATTCAGAGAGTTGTATATCTTATCAGACGGCAAAGCCGGTGCCAAAGCCGGCGTGTTATTTGTGGGGAATATAGAAACGATAAGAATGACAAAAAAGAAAGCGCCGGACCCGGTTAAAACCGCCCACGACCAGGCCGAAAAAGATATTCTAAGCGACCCTGAGCTTAGCGACAGCGATCCTACGGACGACCTGGACGAAGGGGAGCTCGCTCAAAAGGATAATTCCGACGAGGAAGCCCTCGATGCATTGGAGAAAAAACGTCACTCCGGCAAGGGCAGCGAGAAGTAAAAGACCGAGCCCTTCCCTTCTTCGCTTTCAACCCAGATCTCGCCGCCATGCCGGATGATGATGTCCCGGGAGATATAGAGCCCGATGCCCAGGCCGCCGATGGCATGCTCAGACGATTGAATGCGGTAATAGCGTTGGAAGATCTGATCCAGGTGCTCGGCAGCCATGCCGATACCCCAGTCCCGGATGGATACTACCACCCGGTTGGCTTCTTTTTTAACGGAGAGCACGACCTGGTCTGCTCCCGGCGAATATTTCACGGCATTGGTCAGGAAGTTGATGAGCACCTGCTCGATCTTGCTGCCGTCTGCCGTGATGATAAGGTCTTCTTGTGGCAGCTCCGCTTCCAGCCGATGGCTAGTATAGATCTGCCGCACGGTATCCAGACTATCCCGGATCAGCGGTAGCAAAAAACAGCTGATGCGATGGTATTCCAGCTTACCTGCCGTTATCTTAGAGACGTCCAGCAGGTCGTTCACCAGTCGGTTCAGCTTGTTGACCTGCCGCAATGCTTTTTCGGCAAATTGCCTGGCCGTGCCTTCCGGCTCCTGACTTTCCAGCAGCTGCAGATAGCCCTTGATAGTGGTTATCGGTGTCCGCAGCTCGTGACCCGCCACACCGATGAATTCATCCTTTTTCAGGTTCAGCTGCTGAATTTTTTCATAGAGCATCTGGAGTTCCTGTTGGGACCTCACCAGGTCCGTGATATCCCTGGCTATCTTCGATGCGCCGATGATCTTACCGTCCCTGTCCTTAATGGGTGAAACGGTCAACGAAATGGGAATAGCACTCCCGCTTTTGGTGACCCTGGTCGTTTGAAAATGCTGCACCCGCAGCCCATTCTTTATCCTGCCGATGATCATGTCCTCTTCGCTGAGCTTTTCGCGTGGTATCAGCAGGGAGATATGTCTGCCGATGACCTCCACGCCCTTGTAGCCGAACATTCTTTCGGCCGCACCATTCCAGCTGGTAATATAGCCTTCCAGGGTCTTGCTGATAATGGCATCTTCGGAAGAATCGATGATGGCTGCCAGCATGGCCTGTTTGTTCTCGCTATCTTGTTGTTCCGTGTTTTGGGGGATGATCGCTTCTTCCATGTTTAGGTTGATCGCATATTCGGTGGCTAAAGCTAAAACAAACCATCCAATAATCCGGCGGCTCCGCTCAAAATTTAAATACGCTGTTTGGCTCAAAAATTGCTGCATCGCCCCCTTGTGAAGTGGTATTCCCGGCTATTCTTTTTTCTTATCCTGGTCCTGGCAGCCCTGTTGCCGGCGCTTTCGGCATTAAGCCAGTCCACGCACGATCCGGGTACCCCTCCTCCGGATAGCCTGATACAAATGAAAAATGCCGACTCCACCCACCATAATGACACAACCCGTTTCCACTATACCTATGCCGGGACCGGCACCATTTCCAATTCCAATTCCCTCCGCTCCTATATTCTTTCCAATGCGCTAAAGCTCAGCCTGCTTAAAAAGAGTACCGAAGCCAATTTTAGTAACAGCTGGGTCTATGGCAAGGAAAACTCCGTCCTTACCAATAACGATTTTTCTTCCACCCTGGATATGGCTCTGTTTAAGACCATTAAACATTTTTACTACTGGGGATTGGCGACTTATAACCACAGTGTTCCCTTATTGATAAACAACCAGCTGCAGACCGGCCTTGGACCCGGCTATAATGTGATCGATAAGAAAAAATCCATCCTCACCGTCACAGACGGTGTGCTCTATGAGGTCAACGATCTTTACGACAGCCTCTATGGCGTGCCCGGCGGCAATATCTTCCGCCGCGATCGCTACCAGACCTTCCGGAACTCTATGCACGTGCTGTTTCATTGGGTCATCGGCGACCATTATATTTTGGATGGGTCCGGCTTCCTCCAAAACAGCTTTACTGACTGGAACGACTATATCCTGCGCCTCACGGGAAGCGCTTCTATAAAGCTATATAAATGGATAAACCTTACCTCCTCCGCCTCCTATAGCAAGTTCACCCGAACACGGGGACAGAATACCCTCGTGACCTTCGGGCTGACCATACAGCGATAATCCCGTATATTACGCGCTACTTAATTATCAACTCTACATGCCGTTTCTGGAAAAACAACTGATCGTAAAACGATCCACCCTAAAGGGCGCCGGTAAAGGCCTCTTCACGCAAAAGGACATCGCGAAGGGGAAAAAGATCGTGGAATACAAAGGGAAGATCACCAAATGGAAAGAGGTAAATGACCGCAATGGGCTTAATGGGTATATCTACTATGTCACCCGCGACCATGTTATCGATGCCTGGGATACAAAGGATGCGCTGGCCCGTTATGCCAATGACGCCCGGGGAATGCTTCGCACGGAGGGCCTTTCCAACAACTGCACGTATCGCATAGAAGGATTACGCGTCTTCATCTATGCCATGCGCAACATCCCCGCCGGAAGTGAGATCTTTGTCGGCTATGGCAAGGAATATTGGGATATCATTAAAGAGAACTGGGGTGTGAAAAAATAGCGCTGGCCACCTGAATCCATGGAAGGCTATCGCCCCAGCAAGGCCTTCGCCCTGCTCACCACATTCGCGACAGTGAACCCGAATTCTTTGTACAGATCCGCCGCCGGCGCCGATTCCCCGAATCGCGTCATTCCCAGCACGTCTCCCTCATCTGTAACGTATTTGTGCCAGCCCATAGGGGAAGCCGCTTCCACGGCCAGCCGTTTCCTTAGCCCCTTGGGAAATACCCGCTGTTTGTAATTGTCGTCCTGTTTTTCGAATAGCTCCCAGGACGGCATGCTCACCACCCGGGCGGCGATGCCGTTCTCTCCGAGCTTCTGCTGGGCCTTCAGGATCAGCTCTACCTCCGACCCCGTGGCGATCAGGATGAGCTCCGGCGCCCTTTCGG
>JAMFRX010000607.1 GCA_026224995.1 Puia dinghuensis | reverse complement strand
ACGCAGATTCTTAAGGTCGTAGCCCAGCGACACATTCTTCAGGCGGATAAAATCGCCCTTGTACAGGAAGCGGGAAGAATAGGAATTGGAGGTGCTCTGCGTACCACCCCCTGCTATGTATTTGGGTACGTCCGTTTTCTGGCCGGCATGTGTCCACCGGTTCCAGTATTCGCGCTGGTATTTGTTGAAGGTGTAATAGGCGCCGTCATAAAACCGGGACGACCAGTAATCCAGCACATAATTTCCGACATTATAATAAAGATCGGCCGTCAGCACGATCCCTTTATAGTTGAAGGAATTGCTGAAGCCCCCAAAATACTTCGGGGTAGCCGTCTTGAAAGGCTCAAGGGCTGAAGATGCATAAGTGGTCGTTGTCGCCTTCCGTGTCGCGTCGGTATACCAGAGGGCCGTCCCATTGGATGGATCGACGCCTGCATACAGATGGGTATAATAGGTGTAATAGTTATAGCCCTTCTGCAGGTAATAATTGCCGTTGACCCCGGAAGCATTTCCCAGCTTCGTGACCTCGTTGTGATTAAAGGCGATATTGGCGCTCGTCGTCCAGGTAAAGTTCCTCGTCCGGATGGGAATGCCCTTGACCGAGATCTCCTCGCCGCGATTGACCATAGCCCCGGAATTTTCAAAAGGCACATTGGCAAAGCCGGTCGTTTCTGAGATCACCACCGACTGTATGAGCCTGGCGATCTGGTCATGGTAATAGTCAAAAGTCAGTGTCAGCCTGTCGCCGAAGAAACCGATATCCGTGCCCGCGTCAAACTTGTTCGAACTTTCCCAGGTGAGGTTATTATTTCCGACGACATTATAGTCCTGGCCGTTGCCGGTGGTGTAATTGAATCCATAAGAGCTCTGCGCCTGCGATGCGTAATTGCCAATACCCTGCGCATTCCCATTGGTTCCGTAGGATGCACGCAGTTTCGTGGAAGACAGCGAGCTGCCGCTGCTGAGGCCCTTGAAAAAGTCTTCCTGGTCGAGATTCCAGGCGCCGCCCACCGACCAGAAATTACCGTACCGTTCGTTAATGCCGAATACGGAGGACCCATCCCGGCGGAAGGAGCCGCTCAGGGAATAGAGATTCCGGAAATTGAAGCTCAGACGCGAATACAGGGAATTAAAAGAGTAGTTGGACAGACTCTGCGAGGCCGCCGTCGGCGTAGCCGCATTCGCCAGGGCCGTCAGTGACGACTGGGTCTGAGGAAAGCCCGTACCCGAGGCATTCAGCAGGAACTCCGATGATTTTTGCGCCTCATACCCTACGGCCGCATCGACATAAAAATCGCGTTCGCGTCCGATAGTATACCGGTAGTCCAGCTGGTTGCGGGTGAGCCAGTTAAAATACCGGGTGTAATACTCGTAGTTGGCGCCGCCGGTCGTCTCCCCGTCGCCTAATATGGGGTTATTGTACTTGGATTCTTCGATGACATTATAGTCGATACTGACAAAGCTCGTGAACCGCAGCTGGTCCCAGATATTCCACCGCAGGGTGGTATTTCCCAGTGCCCGGGTCTGCGACAGCAGGTATTTGTCGTGTGTCGCGATCCATAGCGGGTTGTAATGCGCGGTGAATCCCAGATTCCCTGTCGAGCTGGAGTTCAGGGTACCATTGGCGTTATAGGCCAGCTGGAATGGCCGAAGGATCTCCGATGCGAAGATAGGATTGGCCCAGTCCCCAGCCCCCCCGTCGGGAGTAGGCTGGTAAACATTCGAGACATTCAGCTCGGAGGTGAAGCCGATCCTTTTGCTGATCTTCTGATCGATGCTGAACAGCGCCGTATATCTTTTCAGGCTCGAATTCAGCGTCGTTGCCTGCTGCTCGAAATAACCGGCCGAGGCGAACAGCTTGGTATTCTCATTGCCTCCCCTGACCGACACATTATATTGCTGCTGGCTGCCATTGCGGTGGACAAGGTCCTGCCAGTTGTTGTACTTGCCATAGATATTATAGCTGTTGGCTAGTGTCGTCACCTGCGCTGGCGTATACGTGCCGTTATTGTTGAGTCCTTCCACAAAGAGGGTGGCGAACTGGGGGCCGTTCAGTGGCTGGCCCGCCGCCGGCAGAGGGATATTGTTCGTACGCCCGAACTCGGCATCAAGCTCCACCTGCGGTTTGCCGGTGCGGCCCTTCTTCGTGGTGATCACGATCACCCCGTTGGAACCCCGGCTTCCATAAATGGCCGTCGCCGAGGCATCCTTCAGGACGGTGATATCCGCGATGTCGTCGTTGTTGATCCCCGCCAGCACATTGGAGGTCTGCACAAGACGGGAAAGGGTTCCCGAATTGATGATCATCCCATCCACCACATACAGCGGATTGGAGTTGAGCGCCGTGGACCCGAGGCCCCGCAACCTTACCGTCACGTCTGCGCCCGGCTGGCCGTTGGGAATCGAGATGTTCAGTCCTGCTACCTCTCCCTGCAGGGCTACCATGGGTACGGCGCTGGGTTTGTTTTCATTTTCGGCGCCATTGACCGTGACGGCCGACCCCGTGTAAGACTTCTTAGCCTGGGTAAAATATCCATCCGTCACGACCACCTCAGACAGCTGCCGGGTATCGGCGAACAGCCGGACCGTATATTCGGGGCTGCCTGTGAGGCGGATGGCCTTACTGGTATAGCCGATAATGCTGAAATGCAGGACCTCGCTTCCCGCGGGAGCTTTTAGTGAAAAATAGCCTTCTTTGTCGGTCTGTGTCCCTTTGCTGACACCACCCAGGGTCACTGAGACGCCGGGCAGGGGAACGCCGCTGGAGTCTTTTGCCCAACCATGCAGTTCAGTACTATAATTATTACGAGAAGGGTTTTGGCTTCTAACGAGCCGGGGCAAAAAGGAGAATAGCAGGAGCCATAGGACTCCCGACAGAATAAATTTCATAGCTTTGCGCTTGATTTATCAAGTGGATAGATCCCTCCCCCTGTGACTGTTTGGCGATGGTCGGGGGGAGCTGTTTTTTTACTTTATCGGCGGGGAAAATAGATCAGCATCAACATCGATGCTTGCTGTTTTTGGTAAATCTTCTCATTAGTCTACTAATTTGGTAGACAAATGTAGTAAAAATATATCAACCTTAACAAAATTGTAAGGGCTAAGAAAATACTTAGCACCCTAGAGCACGAATCTCATGCGCTTAATTCTTAAAACCCTGCCTATACTCCACCGGCGACTGCCCGGCTTTCTGCTTGAATAACTTGCTGAAAGATGGTACATGTTCAAATCCGAGGCTATAAGCGATCTCACTCACCGTCAGGTCGGTTGCCGACAATTTCTCCTTGGCTTTAGCAATAAGCTTCTCATGAATATGCTGCTGGGTATTTAAGCCGGTAAGCGTTTTCAACAGGCTGCTTAGGTAATTAGGAGACATATGAACTTTTTCCGCAACGAACAGCACCGTGGGGATACCCTGCCGCAGTTGCTCTTCGTCATTGAAATAATTATCCAGTAAAGTTTCCAGCTGGTTTAAGGTAGGGTGACTGCCGCTGTTATCGCGGGTAACGAATTGCCGGTGATAGAACCGGTCTCCATAACCTAGCAGGGCCTCCAGTTGCGCCACGATGATCTGTTTGGAGAAACGGTCGGTGTAACCCTGTAATTCCTGCCCGATGTGAGCGGTTAGCCCATACAATAGTTGTTCCTCACGCTCAGAAAGGAAAAGGGCTTCATTGGCCGCATAGCCGAAATAACCATATTGGCGTATTCCTTTGCTTAGCGTGGTGTTCGCCAAGAAATCAGGATGCACCAGCAGTAGCCAGCCCGATGGCTCCGTTTTTGAACTTTCGTCTAATTCTACCCTCAGCACCTGGCCAGGTGCAAGAAAGAACATCACCCCTTCATCGAAGTCATAGGGCTGCTGTCCGTAGATCATCTTAAAATTCAGGCCACGCTTGACGGAGATCGAATAAAAATCGAACACCACGCTCACGCCGCTACGTTCTTCCGGATGCCGGATCGCCGCATAGTCCACCAGGCTGATGAGCGGGTGCAGCGGTCCGGGCAGGTTGTTGAGCCTGTGAAACTCGGTAATGGTTCTTACCCTAAAAGGTGCTGTTGCGGCCATATCACGAATTTAGGTTTTTTACCCTCGCTTTTTGCAGCGTCTTGTCCAAAAAATTCAGGAAGAGCTCCGGCATGAGCCTGCTCATGACCTTCAAGACTTTTGACAGCCCCGGTTTGATTTCCAGCTCGTCATTTAACAAGCCTTTGATCGCAATTCCGACCATTTTCTCTGTCGCCATGTTTGTTCTGCTGTCCACTAACCCGGTGAAAGAGTTCTGCAAAGGTGTTTCGGTACTCGGAGGAGCAAGTTCAAATACGTTGATCTTGGTAGCTTTTAGTTGCAGGCGCAATACACGGGTATAGGCATGGAGCCCGGCTTT
>JAMFRX010000606.1 GCA_026224995.1 Puia dinghuensis | reverse complement strand
ATCCCGGCAACTACCGGGTGCTGAAATTCCCGCCCGGCGGCGGTTACGTCAGCAACGGCGAGGTCGCCGCGGGGGGCCATGGCCAGGGCAGCAATGCCAACCAGTTTTATCTCACCGGCGACATTTCCGTCGACAGTAAGGGTAATCTCTTCGTCGTTGACACCTATAACTGGCGGGTCCAGGAATGGGCGCCGGGCGCCACCACCGGAACTACCGTAGCCGGCGGCAACGGCCGCGGCTCCGCCGACAACCAGATCACCGACGTGAACATTTGGGTGGATGGAAAAGATACGCTTTACGTGTCCGACCCCGGCAATGGACTGAATTTCACCCGCGTCCAAAAATGGCTCCCCGGCGCCACCAGCGGCCAAACCCTCCTGGGCGGAAATGGCATCGGCAACGCCCCCAACCAGTTCAACGGCAACGGACCGATCACCATGGATATAAAAGGGAATCTCTATGTCTCCGACGGTGGCAACTACCGCGTACTCGAATTCAAACGGTCATCAGTAATTAACGCGGGTTTCACGCCACCTGCCGCCGGCAAATACTGGGCGGTCGTGACCGATCTCCAGGGCTTCCCCGCGACCTCGGATACCATCTACATGAATTCCCCGCAGGCGGGCCCCACCAATATCTCCATCATAGCCTCAGCGACCAGCACACCGGTGTGCACCCCGATAACGTTTACCGCTACCGCCAGTAACGACGCCGGCGAAGCGAGCTTCCAGTGGGTGGTCAGCGGGGTACCCACCGGTGATCAAACGCTATCTTATGCCAATAATCTTTTCGCCGACGGCGACCAGGTCTATTGTATCCTCACCACCCAGATCGGCTGCACGGCCGGCCTGACCAACGACACCAGCAATATCATTACCCTGGATATCGACCCGCAAGGCACGGCGGCGGTAACCATCAGCGCATCCCAGGCAGCAATCTGCAAAGGCGAGTCCGTCCTCTTCACCGCCACGGTAACCAACGGCGCCGCGCAACCGACATTCCAATGGCTGCTCAACGGTGTTCCCATCCCCGGCGACGAAAGCGCGACCTACCACGGCGATACCCTCGCCAATGGCGACGTCATCACCTGCCTCATCACCAGCGACGACGTGTGCGGCCTCGCCAAATCCAACAGCCTGCCCATCGTCGTCAGCACCGCACCCATCGTCACTGCCGGCCAGGTCTTCAGCATCTCAGCCGGCCAGAGCCTCACACTGGACCCCACCGTCACCGGCGACGCCGTCTCCTGGCTATGGACCCCCGGCACGGGCCTTTCGGACAGCACCATCCAAAACCCCATAGCCACCCCGGCTACCAATACCCTCTATACCCTGAAAGTAACGGCGCCAGGCGGCTGCAGCGACACCGCCTCTATTTTGGTCAACGTCTATAAAGCCCTGGGCATCCCCAATGCCTTTACTCCCAATGGCGACGGGCACAACGACGCCTTCTATGTCCTGGGCGGTCCCGTCGACAGCCACGTAGAAGATCTCGCCGTCTTCAACCGCTGGGGGCAGACCATCTTCCAGTCACACAACACCACCCCCGGCGACGCCTCCGCCGGCTGGAATGGGTATTTCCACGGCTCCCCGGCACCCCCCGATACCTATGTGTATATGGTGAGGATGAAATATGCCGACGGGTCCCGTCAGCTGTTCAAGGGGACCGTCATCCTTATCCGTTGAATTTCGTATATTGAAAGACCAAAACTAACGGACACATGCAGAAAACTACCACCTCCCGTGGCCTACTGGGCCTCATCATTGGCTTATGCCTCTCACTGGCCGCCCTCGGCCAACAACCCAAGACCTACGATTCCGCCTTTGTCGAAAAGCTCAAGCAGCAGGCCCTCGTTTCCGTCGCCGCCCACGAAAAAAACGTCCAGGAAATGGTCGATATGATCTTTAGCTTCGGCGAACTAGGCTTCCAGGAGATCGAGACCTCCAAATACCTCACCACCTTCCTGGAAAAAAATGGCTTTACCGTAGAGAAAGGCATCGCCGGCATCCCAACGGCCTGGATGGCCCGCTGGGGTAGCGGCAGCCCCGTGATCGCGCTGGGCAGCGATCTGGACTGCATTCCCAAAGCCTCGCAGAAACCCGGCGAAGCCTATAAAGACCCGATAGTAGAAGGCGCCCCCGGCCACGGCGAAGGGCATAACAGCGGCCAGGCCGTCATCATTTTCGCCGCCCTCGCCGCCAAAGAGCTCATGGAGAAGAACCATATGCCGGGCACCATCGTCATCTGGCCTGGCGTAGCCGAAGAGCTGCTCGGCAGCAAAGCCTGGTATATCCGCGACGGCTATTTCAAGAACGTCGACGCCTGCATCTTCACGCACGTAGGCACGGAATGGAATTGCAACTACGGCGACCCGGGTGAGAATGGAGTGGTCTCCGTGAAATTCTCTTTCGATGGTGAAGCCGCCCACGCCGCAGGCGCCCCCTGGCGCGGCAAGAGCGCCCTCGACGCAGTGGAGCTCATGGACGTCGGCTGGAATTTCAAACGCGAACACCTGAAACCTACCCAACGCTCCCACTATGTCATCGTCGACGGCGGCGACCAGCCCAATGTCGTCCCCTCCAAAGCCGCCGTATGGTACTATTTCCGGGAAAGGAATTACGACGATATCAGCAGCATGTATGCCGCAGGCATCAATATCGCCAAAGGCGCAGCACTGATGACAGACACGAAAGTATCCTGGCAGATCCAGGGGACCGCCTGGCCGGGATATTTCAATAAGACGCTGGCACAGACCATGCACGCCAATATTCAAAGAGTAGGCTATCCCGTATGGACAGACGCCGATCAGCAGCTGGCCCTCGCCGTGCAAAAACTCGTTGAGGCACCGAAAACGGATCAGGAAGGCAAGCCCATCCACGGCCTTCGCAGCGACCTGGATACGCTCAAGGGTTCAGTTCCCTTTTCCTGGGGCGGCGGCTCGGACGATATCGCCGACATCTCCTGGAACGTTCCCACCATCGTCCTCTATTATCCCGCCAATATCCCCGGCACCAAAGGCCACCACTGGGCCGACGCCATCGCCATGGCTACCCCTATCGCCCACAAAGGCAGCCTTGCCGGCGCAAAAGCTACCGCCCTCACCCTTGTCGACCTGTTCACGAACCCTAAGCTCGTAGCCGATGCCAAAGATTACTTCACTAACGTGCAGACAAAAGACGTCCAGTACAAACCCTTTATTACTAAGGACGATCCCCCGGCCATCTGGCTCAACAAGGAGATCATGGAGAAATACCGGGAGCAGATGCGGAAGTATTATTACGATCCCAGCAAGTACAAGACCTATCT
>JAMFRX010000605.1 GCA_026224995.1 Puia dinghuensis | reverse complement strand
ATTGCAGCCCCCGGCATACAGGTCGTCGACGAGGGCCTTACCCGCGGCGATGGCTGCCAGCGTTTCTTCCCGGGTCATGGCAGGCTCTTCGAGATAATTGCGGGTGCCATAACCGATCTTCCGTGAAACCAGCTGCCCTGCGAAGGCCGTGGCACCCGAAGCCCCTCCGCCCGCGGCCGTGGCATCGAAATCGAAATTGACTCCCGCATCGACCACGGTCAGCCCCAGCCGATGCTGGCGGCAAAATACATTGATGGCGGCACCGCCATGGATAAAATTCAGCACCATCTGCGCCGTAACCGACTGCGGATAAGGATTGACCAGTCCCGTAGCGGCAACACCATGATCTCCGGCAAATATGACGATATGCGGCTTGTTCAGCTGCGGATGGATCGTATCCTGGATCAGGCCTATCTGCAAGGCTATCTCTTCCAGCCGCCCCAGAGCGCCATGGGGCTTGGTCTTGTTGTCTATCTGGTGCTGCAGCCGCTCGCGCAGCGTCGTCTGTGTACCCGTATGCATGAACTCTTTATTATTTTTTAACAGTGAGCGGGATGCCGCTGATCATAAAGATCACTTCGTCGGCCCGGGCTGCAAGATACTGGTTTACCCAACCATGCAGGTCGGTGAACTTTCGCCCTGCCTCCGTGTCGGCATGCAGGCCCATCCCGATCTCATTGCTGATGACAATGAGAAAGGCCTCCTGCTCAAGTAAATGGTCTATCTCCTGTTTACAAGATGCAAAACAGGCATCGATGTCATACTTGGAGTCGGAAAAAAAATTGGTGATCCAGAGGGTTATACAATCGATGACAGCCGTTTGTCCGCCCAGCGGGAGCCGGCTGAGGTGCTTTTCTTCCTCCAGCGAGGTCCAGCGGTCGTCCCGGTCCTGGCGATGGCGGTCTACCCGATCCCGGAACTCCTGGTCCCAGATCCGGGCGGTAGCCACATAGATGGGGTGCCCGCTTTGCTGAAGAGCCAGCTGCTGCGCGTAGCGGCTTTTACCGCTACGCGCTCCGCCGGTGATGAAGACGAACTTCTTCATGCTGAACAATTGTGTGTAAGATACTTAAAATTCTATGGTAGCTCCGCCGCCCCACATAGCTGGGATGGAATTGTATCCGTAGATGGTGGTGAACTTCTTGTCGGTGATGTTACGGCCGTTGACAAACAGCTTCAGGCTCTTGCAGGGCTTGTATTCCGCATAGAGGTTCAGGATGAAAAAGGAATTCAGCACGACATCCGGCAGGGGATTGAAGTTCGCGTCATAGCCGCCGATATCGTAACGCTTGCTTTCATAATGACCCGTGATCCCCAGGTAGAGGGGTGCAACAGGCCGCAGTCCAAGGGTGAAGTTGACCGTATGTTCCGGTACCCGTAGGGCATAGCTATAGGTGGTGTCGTTGTAATCCACATGGCTCTGGGACTGCTCGCGCAGCTTCAGCCAGGTATAGTTGGCCGTCAATGATACCATCTTGTTCAGCTTCAGGGCGCCTTCCCATTCGATGCCATGTCCCTTTTCGTCGTCGAAGTTGAAGTACTGGTAGGTGAAATTGTTGAAGTCGATACCGTCCTTTGTCTTGCGATGGAAGTAGGTAACGCGGGTGTTGAACATGTTGTCGTTATACTGGATACCTCCTTCGTAGTTGGTGGACTTTTCCGGCTGCAGGGTAGGGTCGCCGTAAGCCGAATAGAGCTGGTACAGGGTAGGCGCCTTGAAAGCGCTGGCGATGCTGCCATAGACTTTCCAGTTCCTGCTGATCAGCCAGGCGGGATTGAACGTATAGGTATAGTTGCTGCCGTAACGGGAGTCGGTATTCAGCCTGCCGCCCAGCTCCACGCTGAGTCCCATGGCGCCGGAATATAGCAGCGAGCTGTACATGGAGTTCTGGCTGATGGTAGTGTCTTTGAAGCTCAGGGGATAGGTTCCGGAGATGCCGGTCTCGTTCATGGAATTGAACCGGTAGTCAGCGCCGTTGAGCAGGGTGAGGCCATAGCCAAGATTGGTGCTGGCATAGACTTCGGCAAATTGCGATTTGCCGAAATAATGATCGGCATAATAGGTCTGGCCGAAGACGCTGTCTTCCAGCAGATGCCTGTCGGACGTGCTATAGAGATAGTTGCCGTTGATGGTGGTGCTGGACAGCTTATAGGTGAAGCCACCGCCTGCCATCAGGCTCTTGCTGGCGCTGGTATAGTCCCTGGCGTCCTCGAATGGACCGGCGTCGATGTCTACCGTGTAGTGGCTATACTGCAGGAAGCCTTTGATCGTCAGCGGGCTCAACGGATTCCAGGCCAGGTTACCCGCGACCAGGTCGCCGCGGTAGCCGTCATGATCGAAGGGAATGGTATTGGCGGTATGCGCGCTGGTATCCTTGGCCGAAGAGAAGCCGTCGGAGTGATCGCGATTATACCGGATATTGTAGGTCAGCTGGTTAGCGACCTTTCCATATAGCTGTGCATTGCCATTGTAGGTTCCATAATTGCCGCCCGAAAAGCTGGCCTTTCCGTTAAAGGGCTTCCTGACATCGGATTTGATCGTGATGATGTTGATGACGCCGGCGATGGCGTCCGAGCCATACAAGGTGGACTGAGCGCCCTTGGAAATTTCAATGCGTTCGATCATGGAGACGGGGATCAGGTTGATGTCGAAGCTATTATCCGTTTGTGTCGGATCGTTCACCGGGACGCCGTCCACGAGGATGAGCGCCCTGCCGGAACCTGCGCCGCGGATGAAGATGCTCTGGTTGGTACCCGGGTCGTTGAGGCCGCCGCTCACCGTGATGCCGGCCTGTTCGCCCAGGACTTCGCCCAGTGGCTTTCCTGCGCTCTTTTCCAGTTCCTCATGCGTGACTACGATGACCACTTTGCCGGTCTGGCTCTGCTTGACCGGATACTTGGTGGCCGTGACGACCACCTCGTCCAGCTGCCGGCGCGAAGTGTCGCTGGGATCCTGAGCTAATGCTGCCTGGCTTGCTGCCAGCAATGTCCAAAAGAGAATGTTTTTCCTGTTCATTACAGTTAATTTTTTTAGCTGGCTTGCTGATCGGCCGGAAGGGAACAGGTGTAGAAGATGGGCCTGCCCATTCCTCGCTTTTCACCCGAAAGCCGTGAATGATAAATATTGATCGGGCAGGTCTTCTGGCTTATGCCTCACCTGCTTGCCTTCCCATCCGAAGTGGACAGTGGCTTGAAGAACGCGGGTGATTCCCGCCGCCGGAAGAGCCGGACGGGCGGGTAGCATTTACAGCTACGGGGATAGCGCCGGATTTACACCGACTTCCCTTTTAATGACGCAAGGCGTCAACCAAATCGCCGCGAAAGTAGTGCTTTTTTTTGACCATTTGTACGAATACTGGTCGATAATAGATCGTCCCGCTATGGGAGATGGGGACGATTAAGGGCCTGCAGCAGTTCGTGAACGGAATTGCACCGGATGCTGATCCCGCCTGATTCGAGTAGCCAGGTCGTCCCGGCATTTTCTTCGATGAGATGTATGGTGTCTGGGACTGGCGCTGGGCTGGGGGTGAGGGGATCGGCGCCAAGGCCTTGCATCTGAGGGCCGCTATCAGGGGCTGGCTTCCGGCCGGAGGCATCCGCGTCGACGACGGTAAATCCTTCCCGCTGCAAGGCTCTGCGGGTCCAGAATGCGGTCACACCCTCACCTGCCAATCGGATCTGCCGTCCTCCCTCGGGTGGGATCCTGAATGCTCCTGTCCCCCGATCGAAGGCGACATCTTCCCTTGCAAATACGGCTTCGAAGGTACCGTCGAGGATGAGATCCTCGGGCGCACCCTTGTGCAGCGGTCCTGCCGATTGCAGCAGCCATACCTCGTCGGCGACCTGCAAGGCCAGGTCAAGCTCATGCGTAGAGAGCAGGATGCCTTTGCCGAGCTCCCGGCTGAGGACGTGGAGCAGGCGCATAAGCCGGATGCGGCTCGGCAGGTCCAGGTGGGCCGTCGGCTCGTCGAGCATCAGTATCGGCGTATCCTGGGCGAGGGCACGGGCCAGCATGACCTTCTGGCTTTCCCCATCGCTGAGCGTGTGTACTTTTCTATCCCGGAGATCGCCGATGCCTGTGGCCTCGATGGCCTTGAGGATGGCGGCCCTGTCGGTTTCCTCCAGGCCGCCCAGCCAGTTCGACCAGGGATATCGCCCCAGCGCCACCAGCGAATAGACATCCAGGTTATTTCCAATGACCCTGTCCGTCAGGACCAGGCTTATCTTCTTCGCCAGCACGGTGGAAGAATGATCCGTGCTGCCTTGTATCTCTACTCTCCCTGCCAATGCCGGCTGAAGACCGGCGAGCGTCCGCAGCAAAGTAGACTTCCCGGATCCATTGGGGCCCAGCAGGCAGATCAGCTGTCCGGCCCGGAGGGTTAGATCCGGCAGGCTGGCGGAGACTACGATCTTCTTACCGCCGTTGCGATAGCCGGTCTGCAGCTCCCTGGTATATAATAAAGGTGAAGCGCTGCTCATCGGTAGCTGTTTAATTTCTTTGTACGGATCAGCAGCAGGATGACCATGGGTGCACCCAGCAGGGAGGTGATGATATTCACGGGGAGCACCGTGTCGGAGCCCGGCCATTGGGCGATGCTGTCGCATAGCAGGAGCAGCACCGTACCGATGAGGCAGCAGGCGGGCATTAGGATGCGATGGCTGGAGGTGTTGAAGAACAGCCGGGCCAGGTGGGGCACGGCCACGCCGATGAAGGCAATAGGACCGCAGAAGGCCGTGATGCTCCCGGCCAGCAGGCTGGTGCTGCAGACGATGATAATGCGCGCACGCTTTACCGTTACCCCCATGCTGCGGGCATAGTTCTCGCCGAGCAGCAGGGCGTCCAGCATCTTGGAGGAAAGGAAGGCGGTGAGCAAGCCTGCTGTGATCAGCAAGGTGAGAATGAGCAGCTGCTGGCCCGTCACTCCGCCTAGGGAGCCAAAGGTCCACAGCAGGTAGTCCTTAACTTCTTCGGGGTTGCTGAAATATTGCCAGATGCTGACCAGGGCGATGGTGAAGCTGCTCATCATCAGCCCGATGATCAGCATGATCACGTTGTCCTTTAGCCGGCCCGAGAGGGTCAGCACCAACAGCATGACGAGTCCCGCGCCCGCGCAGGCCGCAATCGCGATCAACCAGCTGCCCGGAAAGCCCAGCTCCTTGATCGCATAGAGCGTAGCCATGCTGCCACCCGAGAGCATGACCGCCGCTACGCCAAAAGACGCGCCTGCGGTGATCCCCAGGATGCCGGGCTCGGCCAGCGGATTGCGGAACAGGGTCTGCATCTGCAGGCCGCCGACGGAGAGGCCGCATCCCGCCAGCAAGGCCGTGATGGCTTTGGGCAGCCGAATATTCTTCACGATGAAATGCCAGGTATCGTTGCCCGCCACCGGGGAAAAGAGGATGCGGAAGATGTCCCGTAAAGGGATCTTCACCGGGCCTGCCGTGAGATCCAGCAGGAAGGCCAGGACGAGCAGCAGTAGCAGCCCGGTAAGGCGCATACCGGGCGTAGAATGGCGTTTCATTTTAGTTGTTTGTAATAGTACAGGCTGTCTTGCGGCAGCAAACCCGGATGCAGGATGCGGATGAGGTCGCCAAGGATAAGATGCGGGTTCACGATCCCCGACTCCCAATAGTCGTTGGAACCGATGTCGTTTACCCGCTTGTTGAAATTGTAGAGGGCGTCCGTCTGGAAAGAATGGAAGCCCGAAAACCTTTCGTCCTTCGACAGGATATCGCTCCTGGTGTCGACATAGCCGAGATTCAGCCAGAAGTCGGCTTTCAGGGCCACCGGCGCTACGGCTTCGAAGTTTAGCGGCAGGCTGCTGGCCCCCTTGCTGTCCATCCACTGATAGCTTGCGCCCGCGTCCCGCAGGAACTGCGCCATATAGTTTTCGCCAGAAGCCATATACCATGTCCCTTTGAAGGGCATGTTGAGGATGACGGAAGGTTTTGCCGATGCATGGCTGCCGATAGCTGCGAGCTTCAGGTAAGCCTGCTCGACGCTGTCGAACTTATTCCCGATGCTGTCTTCCTTGTCGACCAGCGCGGCGATCATCTTCACCCATTCGGCGCGGCCCAGCGGCGTCGTCTCCAGCCATTCCGCGTCAGGGATGACGGGTATGCCGGCATCGATGAGCGTCTTGTATTGACCGAATGCCGCATCGGGGTTGGTCATGGCGATGAGCACCCCGGGACGCATGGAGATGACCAGCTCGTTATTTATGTGATTATCCAGCCCCGTTTGCTTGACCCTTCCTGTACGGATACCTTCGCGGACGATGGGGGAGTTGATGTATTGGAAATTGCCCAGGCCTATGATGCGGTCGGCGACGCCGACGAAATCCGCCAGCGCCACATGCACCGAAGATTGTACGGCGAACTGCTTCACCGGGGTCACGATCACCGGCAGCCCCGGCCGGTCGGCAGGCGGCGCGACTCCCTGCTCCACGAGGCGGTAATGCCGGGTGTCGATCTTGCCGGCAGTACGGTTCACGATGCTGAGATCCCTGTAGCCCTGGTAATAGTCGATGTGCAATCCACGGGCATATTTGATGGTCGTGAGGGCTTTCACCGGGACGGAGCCGCCGCCCGCGGCTGTCTTGCCTGGCGTCTGCTGTCCACAGCCGATGCTTAATACGATGGCGACTAAAATAAAAAGGAAGCCACGGCTTCTGTTGCTGATGTACATGCGTTTAATAACTTTTTTCCGAAGATGCCCGGCCGCTTTTTGCCCGAAAGCGGTACCGATTGATGATGCGGGCAGGTCTTCTGGCTTGTGCCCGATCCAGCAAGCCTTCCCGTTCCGCGTTATCGGAACAGTGGTCAGGAGTAGGGCTGGATCGCCCATGGCACTTACAGCTACGGGTATAGCGCCGGAATCACACCGGACTTCCCTCTTCGTCCGCCAACGGCGGAACCTGCATCGGGACAAAGCTACATTCCTTAAAGCCGGGAGCCAACTATATTTTGTACCTTTCACCTCTTTATATTGAGATAATTTTACATTTATATGAGTGTTATTCGAAAGGCCAATTCGTTTATCAAAGATCTCTTGTTGGTTTCCCGCGCTGGTATCCTTTTAACACCCTTTCGATTTGCCTTTAAGTTCCTGTATAATTTTTCGATGCTCTCCTCCTGGGTCAACCGCTACAGCGGTAAGATCCCCTATTCGGACTTTTATAAGCCCTTTAGAAGCTACGATAACCGGGTAAAGCTGCATGAGGAGGTGATCAAGTCCCAGGGCCTTTCCGGAAAGCCCATTCACTATCTTGAGTTCGGCGTCGCCAGCGGTACTTCTTTCGCCTGGTGGATAAAAGCCAACCAGCACCCCGGGTCCCGCTTCTTCGGCTTCGACACCTTCGAGGGGCTGCCTGAAGACTGGCATTTCTTCAAGAAAGGGGCTTTCAGCTTTGACATCCCCTTTATGGATGATGCCCGGGGGACCTTCATCAAGGGACTATTCCAGGATACGCTCTATACGTTCCTGGCTAATTACCGGACGAATCTCGATACGCCGGAAGCGACCCGTGTGGTCCATCTGGATGCCGACCTCTATTCCTCGACACTTTTTGCGTTGACGATGCTGGCTCCTTTCCTGCGTGACGGGGATATCCTGCTGTTCGACGAGTTCAATATCCCCAACCATGAGTTTGCGGCCTGGAGTGATTTTGTCAGGAGCTATTATATCAAATTCGAGGTTATCGGTTCGGTGAATAATTTCTACCAGACGGCGATAAAGATTGTGAAGTAGGCCAACAAGAATTTGACACCAACAGTCGCGGGCTATTCAATAAATCCAACGGCTTTCCATTCGGAATCTTTTTGAATAGAGAAATTTATACCCCTCTCGTTCATAATCTCATCGCAGAAAGAAGCCAATTGCTGCTGACTGATGGCGGGTTTATCT
>JAMFRX010000073.1 GCA_026224995.1 Puia dinghuensis | reverse complement strand
CCCCATCTATCTTGCCGCCATGAAAATAATCTTCGCGTTGCTGTTGGTCACCATGTCGGCCACCGCACAAAACACCATCGGTCCAGGCGACAAACATATTCGTCAGGATTGGATAAAGCCATCCCATAATTTTAACAGGGGCATCGTCACCGATTCGACTGGCAAGGTCGTGTATGATTACGTGCTGGAAGATTTTACGACCATCGACTCGCTAACTAAACAGATCACCTTCGCCCGGTCGCGGCAGGTCCCACCCGGGAGCTTTTCCGTCGACACCTCCTTTACCGACCAATGGCTGACGCCCATCCGGATGCATGAGATCTTTTTTCAACGGGGGGTCGCCTTCGAAATGTCCTTCGGCGACACGCTGGCCACAGTGAAGACGACGCGTAAAGGTGTGCTGTCGATGAAGACTTACCCCATGAAACGTGGCTATTTCGAGGACAATATGATCGAATATATTGTCGGCTGGCTGGACCTTGAAAAAGGGGTGACCTATACGCTGGACAATTTCAACAAGGACACGCCCAAGCCATCGGACCCTTATACTATCGAATATGTCTTCGATGATCTGTGGCTTCTTACCGGGGGCGGTAAGTTGGCGTGCAGCGTCCTGCATTATACCCATGGCGGAAATGAGGGGTATTTCTGGATAGATAAGGCGACCAGGGAGACGCTCAAGGAAGAGGGGAGCTTTAAGGGGATGACGTTCGTTTTAAACAGGATGTGATGCTCAGCATCTTCTTTTCCATCATCGCCCTGTCAGCCGGCGTCCTGGCCAGTTCCATCGCCCGCTGGAAATTCTCGCTCGCCTTTCCGTTGTCGATGTTGGTATACAACTCGCCCAGCAGGGCGAAATAAAAGTGGTTATCGATCAACTTTAGCTTAATGGCTTCCGCAATGCCCGCCTGTTTCCCATTTGCCCTCGCGAGCGCATAGGTCCGGTTGAGCGCGGCGATGGGCGAATATTCGAGCTGCAGCAGCTGGTTGTAGAGCTGGAGGATATTCTCCCATTTTTCCGGGCTATCGGTCTTTTGTGTGCTCCAGTACGCGATCATGGCTTCCAGATGATAGGTCGACAGCGTGTCGCCATGAGCGGCGCGGCTCAGGTAGTAGCCTCCACGGCTAATGAGCTCGGTATTCCAAAGCGTGGTATCCTGGTCTTCGTAGAGGATGATGTCTCCTTTATTATTTACCCTTGCCTCGAAACGGGAGGCGTGGAAGCACATCAGGGCCAGCAGGGCGTTCACTTGTGGCTGGTCGGTGGAGGCGTTGCCCGTCAGCATATAGCAGAGCCGTATGGCTTCGAGGCAGAAGTCTTTTCGCAGGATGGCATTTCCGCTTTCGGAATAATAGCCTTCGTTGAACAGCAGGTAGATAGTGGTCAGCACGGTTCCGAGGCGGCTGGTGATCTCGGCCGGTGACGGCAGTTCTATCCGGATGTTCTCTTCCCGGAGCTTTTCCCTTGCCCTAAAAAGTCGTTTGTTGATGGTCTCCTTGTTCGACAGGAAGGCGTCGGCGATCTCCAGGATGCCGAAGCCGCAGAGGATACGGAGGGCGAGGCCGATCTGCGCTTCTGGAGGGATAGAAGGATGGCAGATGGCGAACATCATCTGCAGCTGGCTGTCATCGATGCTTTGTGGGGACAGGTCGATCTCCGGATCGCTATTCCCAGGCGCCAGGCCCTTGATCGCGGGGGTCACGTTGGTCCTGAAGACCTGTTCCCGCTGCAGCGTCGTCCTGGCCTTGTTCTTAGCGACATGATAAAGCCAGGCCGTTGGGTTTGGAGGCGGCCCTTCGAGTCCCCATGTCTGGGCTGCGGCGAGAAAGGTCTCGCTGGCGATGTCCTCGGCCATTTCCATTTGGGCCAGTCCAAAAGACTTGCACAGGACGGAAACGATATGCGATATTCCGTCCTGAACAAATGTGGTATCAAGGTATCAGTGAACGCCATCTCTTTTGGCAATTTTTCGGACTTCTACGCTGTTGCCTTCCCCCACCAGAATGGGGCAGCCCTTAGCGAAGGCAACTGCCTCTTCTATGGATTCGGCCTTGACCGTGATATAGCCGCCGATGGTCTCCTTGATCTCGCCGAAGGGTCCATTAGTGACGACACTGTTGTGCCGCACGACCTTGCTGCCGTCGAAGAGCAGGCCATTGCTGCCGACGAATTTGTTTTGTGCGGCGATGCCGCCTATCCAATCCATGGTCTGCTTCATCCAGGCCTGCAGTTGTTCCGGAGAAGCTACTTTATTTCCGTCTTCGTGCCTGAAAATCAACATGAACTCGTCCATTTTTTAAGTTTTACTGTTTTGGAATAATATACTTACGCCCCAAAAACAAAGGAAGGGGTGGGAATTGGACAGGATTGCTGTAATTTAAAAAATAATTTCCGCCGGATTGTCCTGTTTCGCGTTGCCCGGTGCTTATTCCGGGAAAACAGTTCATTCACTGTCAAAAATCAACAGCTATGCAAGAGTTTATGTTATTGTTCCGCCAGCCCACTTATGATCAGAGCACTATCACACCCCAGGAACTGCAAGCCCTCATTAAAAAATGGCAGGACTGGGTCGGCGGCATCGTGGCGCAGGGTAAGCTGGGTAGTGCCGGCCCTCGACTGGCCCAGGAAGGCAAGGTCCTTCGATCCGGAGGCGTCATCACAGACGGACCATTCGTAGAGATCCGGGAAAGACTGGGCAGCTTTTTGATCGTCAAAGCCGAAAGCCTGGAAGAGGCGACGACGCTGGCCCATGGCTGTCCCGCTCTCGATGTCGACGGCAGCGTAGAGATCAGGCCGATAATGAAGCAACGGTAAGACATGCACGAATCGTTAAAACAGCTGTTCCAGCAGGAGTTTTCCAGGATGGTTGCGGTCATCAGCAGCCTCTATGGATTACAGCATATCGAAATTGCCGAAGACATCGTAAGCGAAACCTTCCTCCTGGCCACGGAAAACTGGGAAGCAAAAGGCATCCCGCCTAACCCGGCCGCCTGGCTTTACACGGTGGCCAAGCGGCAGACGCTTACGCAGTTTCGGCGGGGCAGGATCTTCCGGGAGAAGGTCATCCCGGCGCTGGCTTCAGGCCAGGACAAGCAGGTGGAGACCCTGGCATTGGATTTCTCGCCGCAGCATATCCGTGACAGTGAGCTGCAAATGCTTTTTGCCGTTTGTGATCCTGCCATCGCCAGTGAGGCGCAAATAGGATTGGCCCTGCGTATTCTCTGCGGCTTCGGCATAGAGGAGATCGCAGGAGCTTTCTTCACCAACAAGGAAACCATCAGCAAGCGGCTGCTCAGGGCGAAGGAGAAGCTGCGGACCGAAAAGATCCGGATGGAGCTGCCGCCTGAAAAGGAGCTTCCCGCCAGGCTGGACAATGTCTTACGGATCATCTACCTGCTCTTTAGCGAAGGGTATTACAGCAGGAGCCGTGACCCGATCCTGCAAAAGGACCTCTGTATGGAGGCTATGCGGCTGGGGGTGCTGCTCACGGAATATGAAACCACCAACCGGCCTAAGACCAATGCGCTCCTGGCGCTCATGTGCTTTCATGCCTCGCGTTTCGAAGCCCGGCAGGGCGGTGACTCGCTGCTGATCCTCTATGACCAGCAGGACCAGTCGGCATGGGATCAGGCCCTTATCCGCCAGGGCATGCATTTCCTGAGCCTCGCGGCGAGTGGCGAAGAGCTGAGCTCTTACCACCTGGAAGCGCGGATCGCCTGCTGGCATTGCCTACAAGAGGATACGCCGGAGAAATGGACCGATATCCTGCGCTTGTATGACCAGCTGCTGCTGATCAATTATTCGCCGGGGGTGGCGCTCAACCGGGCCTTTGCCCTTTACAAAGTCCACGGTCCCGAGGCTGCCCTGGCAGCTGCGGAAAAGCTAAACCTGCACGACGATCATTTTTATTTTCTGCTGTTGGGAGAGCTGTACACGACTTTCGATAGCGGCAAGGCCAGGCTAAACTTTCAAAAAGCCTATGAGCTGGCAAAAACGGAAACGGAAAAACAGGGCATCCGCACGAAGCTGATGGTCCTGATGAAGAACATTTAAAAAAAAACTTTCAAATGGAACAACGGATCAATGTATTCGCCAAGGGTCAGCAGGCGATGCAGGCCTTGTATGGCCTGGGGATGTACGTCATGGCCTCGCCTGTCGACCAGGCGCTTTTGGAACTCCTGTATTTCAGGGTTTCGCAGCTCAACGGCTGTGCCTTTTGTCTGGACATGCATTCCAAAGACCTCCGGGCGCGGGGGGAGACCGAACAGCGGCTCTATGGGCTTAGTGCCTGGCGGGAAGCGCCCTATTATACGGACCGGGAGCGGGCTGCGCTGGGTTGGGCTGAAGCTGTAACGCAGGTGACGGAAGGGCATGTGCCGGATGAGGTCTATCAGGCAGCGCGGGAACAGTTTTCGGAAACGGACCTCATCGACCTCACCATGGCGATCGTCGTCATCAATGGATATAACCGGATAAACGTCGCTTTCCGGACGCCGGCAGGGGGGTATAAGGCCAAACAGGCGGTATAGGGCCGGTGCCCCTGATCGGATCTGCTAGTTGGCGCCGGGCTGGCTGCTGTCGACTACTGCACGGCGATAGAGTAGGCCTCTCCGCCGCTGCCTACATGCGTTATCACGCCATTCTTCCACCAGGCGGCAAGACCGCTATCCGCACCTGCCGCGTAGACCTCGCCGGCGAAGATGGCGAGGGCATTGGCGATCGAGCCGTTAGGCGATTTGGAAAGGGTGATGGGTACGCCATTCTTCCAGTAGACGGCCCTTGCAATATGGGCGGAATCGAGATATCCCGCTATATACACGTCCTGCCCCACCACGAAAACGGAATTGGCCGCGGAGGGGTTGCTGTTGTCGCCGAGATAGGTGGGTATCCCGTTCTTCCAGTAGAGGGCCCGCGAAGCGGTTCCCGAGTTTTCATAGCCGGCCACATAGACGTCGTTGCCGACGACACAGATACCCGTGGCGCTCGGATAGGCGGTGATAGCGCCGCCGGAGCTGTCCAGCAAGTTGCCGGTCAGCAAAGTGGGCACGCCGTTCTTCCAGTATCGGGCAAACTGATAGGTGGCAGGATTGCCCATCTGGTATTGATGACTTCCTCCAGACACATAGACGTCGTTGCCACTGACGGTCAGTCCGCTGACGTAATCCGAATAGTCATTGTTATAGAACCCTCCACCTCCGCCAAAACTACCGGTGCCAGGCAACCGTACAGGGGCGCCATTCTTCCAGTAGGCGGCGACATAGCCGGCGAGGGGATAGTCACCGGCAGGACCGGTCCAGGGAACCGTGGAGACTGGCGGGTAATTGAACATACCGCCTACGTATACGTCATTGCCGCTGACGAAAATAGCGCTGGTCACGGCGTTGATAGTACTGCCGGCGGTATCGGGCAGCAGGGTGGGGGCGCCGTTCTTCCAGTATTCGCCAACGAGGCTGAGCGTGCCGGAATAGTTGCCGCCCGAAACGTATACATTGCCGTTAGCCACGGCCATGGAGGTGACGTAGGGTATAGCCTGTGGATTGGGTGGCAGGAGGGTCCGGGTGCTGCCTTCCCAGTATTCCAGCGTGTCGTGCGTAGTATTCAGGAGGAAGACGGTTGGTTCGGGGCCGGTGACTTTTATGGGATTGTTCCCGCCACTGTTTTTCTTGCAGCCGGCTGTTCCTGCCAGGGCGGCCAGAAGGATAAGGTGGAAGGTCCTAATAGGGAAGGGCATTGCTGGAGATTTATGCCCGGAAAATTAAAACGTTTTCATGGAATTCCCTATTTCGTAAGGTTATATTAGAATTAAACCGCCGTACCTTCATAAAAAAATTAAATGAAAGCATTTATAGGTATGGGCCTCCTGGGCGCCAACTTTGTCAGGGCCATGTTAAAGAAAGGGGACCAGGTGCAGGTCTGGAACAGGACCGCCGAAAAAGCAAATGCGCTCGAACAATATGGGGCCCGGCCCTTCGACGATGTTGCGGATGCGGTAAAGGGTGCGGACATCATTCATATTACCCTTAAAGATGATGAAACGGTCGATGGCGTCTTAGCCGCAGCGGCCGCAGGGTTGAAACCCGGCGCGTTGATCGTCGACCATACCACCACCTCCGTTGCCGGTGCAGTAACCCGCACCAGGGAATGGAAGGAGCGCGGCTTCAGCTATCAGCATGCGCCTGTCTTCATGGGGCCACCCAATGCGCTGGAGAGCACCGGTACCATGCTGGTATCCGGCGACCAGGCGTTGATCGGCCTTCTGGAGCCCGAACTATCTAAAATGACAGGGAAGGTCCTCAACTTCGGCTCCGAGCCTGGCAGAGCCGCGGGCATGAAGCTGTTGGGCAATCTTTTCCTGATAGCTTTCACCTCGGGGATCGCGGACATGCTGACCCTGGCAAAGGGACTGCATATTCCCGTGAGTGATCTCTCAACGCTCTTTGATACCTGGAATCCCGGGGCTTTGCTTCCTGCCAGGCTCAAGCGGATGACCACTGGTGACTTTAGCAACGCCAGCTGGGAGCTGAACATGGCGCGGAAAGATACGCGGCTCTTCCTGGAAGAGGCGCAGCATTCCGGCGTGTCGTTGGCCGTCATTCCTGCCGTCGCGGCCGAGATGGATCGCTGGATCGCCAAGGGCCATGGCAAGGACGACTGGACGGTGATCGCGAAAGACGCTGTATCCTGAACTTGCAGTACATTCGCCTATCATTTTTACTACCCCAAACTTCAATCATGAGCAACAACACTCCCGAACAAAACTTTTCCGCCCTGGGTCTGGGCCTTCCGCCCGCACCTCCGCCCATGGGCGTTTACAAACCCTGTCTGCAGGTCGATAAGTATTTATATGTATCCGGCCACGGACCGATCCGTGACGACTCCACGCTGATCATCGGCCGCGTCGGTGAAGACCTCGACGCAGAACAGGGAAAGCTGGCGGCGCGCCAGGTAGGCCTCGCGATCCTCTCTACCGTTCGGGGCTACCTGGGCAGTCTCGATAAGGTCAAGCGGGTCGTCAAGACGCTAGGCATGGTAGGCTGTACGCCGAACTTCGAAAGGCATCCCTATGTGATCAATGGCTGCAGCGAGCTGTTCGCGCAGGTGTGGGGAGCTGATGATGGCGTAGGGGTGCGCAGCGCCGTAGGTATGGGATCGCTCCCCGGCAATATACCCGTGGAAATAGAAGTACTATTTGAATTACATTGATCCGTCGCGGCGAGGACGCCGCCAAAAAATTATATATGGATTGGTATACCATCAGCAACATAGACGAGCTTGACACGCCTGCCCTGGTCGTGTTTCCGGACAGGGTGCGTGAGAACATCAGAAAGGCCATTGAGCTGGTCGGCGACCCTGTACGGCTGCGGCCGCATGTGAAGACACATAAGTCGCCGGCGGTAACGCGGCTGATGCTGGAGGCCGGTATCAGGCAGTTCAAATGCGCGACCATCGCAGAGGCAGAGATGCTGGCGATGGAAGGGGCGCCGGATGTGCTGCTGGCTTATCAACCCATTGGCCCCAAGGCTGCCAGGCTCGTAGCGCTGATCAAAACCTACCCCGGCACGCAATTCTCCTGTCTTATAGACAATCAGGATGCTGCCAGGTCTATGGCCGCGACCTTTTCTTCCGCGGGCCTTACCGTACCCGTTTGGCTGGATATTAATGTGGGCATGGACCGGACGGGTATCGCCCCCGGACCCGAAGCGTTGCAGCTATACCAGGCCGCGACCCGTCTGCAAGGTATTGAGCCCGTGGGGTTGCAT
>JAMFRX010000604.1 GCA_026224995.1 Puia dinghuensis | reverse complement strand
GTTGATCAGTCCGCTGCGGTGATTTTCCTTTTCCCGGAACTGGAGCACGCGCTGTTCCTCGTCCAGCTCCACGACGCCAAACCGGTCGAAATCCTTCATGGGCTTCAGGCATAGGGTACAATCGGCCTGTTGGTTATGGTGAAGGGCCGAAAGCGCCTGTAGGCCGATGCGGAAAAAAGTGTCGCCGTTCAGGATCAGCACCGTCTGTTCCGTTGCCAGGGTACAGGCCTGCCGGATAGCTCCTCCCGTACCCAATGGCTCCTTCTCCAGCGATACGGCATAGCCGCCGTTGGGAAAGCTCTCCCGGAAAAAATGGTCGAAGGCGGCATGCTTATAGCCCAGGGCAAAGATAAAGCGCCCGATGCCCGCCCGCCGGAAGTACTCCGTTATATAGGCGATAAAAGGCCGCCCGCCAACCGGCGCCATGCACTTGGGCAGGTCGGGTACGGCGGACCGCAGCCGCGTGCCCAGGCCGCCGGCCAAAACGATGGCTTCCCTGATGGTCGTATCCTTCATCTATGCAGTAAAATATTGCGCTTCCACCAGCTGGCAGATAATATGTCCCAATAGCATATGCGCCTCCTGTATCCGGGGAGTATTACCGGAGGGGATATCGATCAGGTAGTCGCTGACCGCTTTCAATTTCCCGCCCCCTTCTCCCGTCATCCCGATGGTGGTGATGCCCTTCTCCCTGGCCGTCTCGAATGCCTTAATGATATTGGGCGAATTGCCCGAAGTAGACATCCCGACGAGGATGTCCCCCGGCTTACCGATGCCCTTTATCAACCGGGAATAGATGATGTCGTAGCTGAAATCGTTGGCTACCGCCGTAAGATAGGACGTATTGCAATGCAGCGCTTCCGAGGGCAGCGCCTCCCGGTTGATAAAGAACCGGCCCGAGAATTCGGCGGCCAGATGCTGCGCATCTGCTGCGCTGCCGCCATTGCCGCAGAAGTATAGGTGTTTTCCTTGACGAAACCGGTCGACGATCAGCGTGACGATATCGCCTACGAGCGTCAGTAGCCGGTGGTCCTGCAGCACCCGGCTCTTCACGTCGAGGGATTCCCGGATGATCTCCTGTATTTTGTCGTTCATGGGCGCAAATATCCAATTAATTTCTCACCTTCCGCCATACCGACTGCCAGTCGCCGCCATTGATCACCCGCGGGATGCCGGCTTCCTTGAGGATGACGGAGGCTTCCCAGCAATGACTGCCGGTCCCGCAGCACAGGATCACCGGCTTGTTGAGATCCCGGATCCGATCGATATTGGCCCGGATCCGGTCGATAGGGATGTTCAGCGACCGGGGAATGTGTCCCTGGTCATATTCGTATGCGGTACGCAGATCGACGATCACTGCTCCTTCACGCATGGCCTGTCTGATCCCTCCGCCTCCGCTAAAAATGTCAGATAACCAGCTCATATTGATTTAAGGGTTTACACTTGCAAACTTCCTTTCACCGATCTGCTGCCGCCACATGGCATAGTACAGCCCTTTTTCCGCGAGCAAACCGGCATGCGTCCCCATTTCGGCTACGACGCCTTTCTCCAGCACATAGATGCGGTCGGCATGCATGATCGTCGACAGCCGGTGGGCTATCATTATCGTGATCTGTTGCCCGTTCACGGAGATCTCGCGGATCGTCCGCGTGATGTCCTCTTCCGTAAGCGAATCCAATGCGGACGTAGCCTCGTCGAAGATAAGCAGAGAAGGCTTTCTTAACAATGCCCTGGCGATAGACAGACGTTGCTTTTCGCCGCCGGATAATTTTAGCCCTCCTTCCCCTATCATGGTATCCATGCCTTTCTCGGCGCGGGCCAGCAAGGCGAGGCAGGAGGCTTTTTCCAGGGCTTCGTGCAGGTCGGCTTCGTTGGCGATCGGATTGACGAACAGTAGATTTTCTCTTATGGTGCCGGCGAACAGCTGTGTGTCCTGGGTCACGAAACCTATCTGGCGACGCAGGTCTTCAAAATCTATAGCCTTCTCATCCAGCCCATTGTAAAAGATATTTCCCTCCTTGGGCCGGTAAAGGCCGACCAGCAGCTTCATAAGGGTGGTCTTGCCGCTTCCGGACGGGCCGACGAAGGCGATCGTCTCCCCCCGCTCCGCCTCGAAGCTGATGTGGTCGATGGCGTTATGATGAGCCGTCTGGTGCCTGAAAAGGACGTCCTGAAACGCAAGGCTCCGGATCGGCCCCAGATGGGCAGGATTGGCAGGGGGTAGCTCCTGGGGCTTCTTCATCAGGTTATCGAAATTGATGAGCGAAGCCTCCGCCTCCCGGTAGGAGAGGATGATATTGCCCAGCTCCTGCAAGGGGCCGAAAATGAAAAAGGAATAAAAGAGCATCGTCGTCACCTCGCCCGCGGTAAGCCGGTGCCGGAATACCAGCCACAACAGCAGCAGCATGATGCACTGACGTAGTAAATTGACGAAAGTCCCCTGGACGAAGCTCAGCGCCCGGATGCTTTTTACCTTGCGTAGCTCCAGGCCCAGGATCTTGAAGGTGTTCTTGTTAAGACGATCCACCTCCTGGTCCTTTAGCCCCAGGCTCTTCACGAGCTCTATATTTCTAAGGGATTCCGTGGTGCTTCCCGCCAGGGCGTTGGTCTCGGCGACGATGGTTTTCTGGATGCGTTTGATCTTCCTGCTCAGCAGGCTCGTCAGCAGGGACAGCAGGATCATGCCGAGCACATAAATGGGCATGATCGACCAATGCAGGGAGAACGAATAGATGGATACGAAGATCACACCTACCAGGATACCAAAGAGGACGTTGATAAAGGAGATGATGAACTTTTCCGTGTCGGTCCGAACCTTGGTGAGAACGGACAGGGTCTCGCCGCTCCGCTGGTCCTCGAACTCGCTGAAAGGCAACCCCATAGAATGGCGTAACCCATCGGTAAAGATGGTGGCCCCAAATTTTTGCACGATGATCTGGCCAAAATAATCCTGGAAGGCCTTGGCGATCCGGGAGACCATGGCGACGCCGATCAGGACGCCCAGGAATTTTAACACATCCATAATGAATCCGGCCTGGGTACGGACGCCGGTACGATGGAAGACCTTTTGCTTGTCGAAGAACCCTGTCTCAAAGGGGTGGTTGGCCAGGTCGTCGATCCCCCAATTACCGAAGAAATAGGGGTCCAGCATGGAAAAGCACTGATTGATCGCCGCCAGCAGCAGGGCCAGGGCGACCACTGATTTATAGGGTTTGAGATAATTAAGCAGTATTTTCATGTCCTCGCCTCATTTTTGCATTTAAGGGGGGAAAATTACAATAATTTGGGCAGGGACGGCCTCCCGATTTTGCCCAATAAATGAACTGAATGACTAATTTTTCTAAATTGCGCCCTGTAAGTTACTGTAGATCCTAAATTTAAATATCTGAGAATGCCCGAATTAAACAGCAGCTCCCCCGATCCCATACCTGCCGTCAGCTTTACCGCGCTGGTCGGGTTCGTTCTAAAAGCGTTACTCACGGCCATCGGCGATTTCGTTCGGTTTATTGGGAGGCATAAACTATTGATCCTCGTTTTTTCGGTTTTCGGCATCCTGTTTGGCATCTTTCAGTTCAATGTTTCCCCCCAGTATTTTAAGCTTAAGATGATCGTCCGCCATACCGAGCTGAATAAGAACATCTATGCACAAATATTGGATAATCTTAATCAGATGGCGGAGACGGGCTCTCATCCGTCGCTTGGCTCTTCCCTTAAGCTGGATAGCGCGACAGCGCATAATGTCCTTCAGATCACCAGCTTCAACATAGAAGGCGCCGATCTACGCAAAGATACCACGACGACCAATGAAGGCATGTTCATCATCCAATGTAATATCCGGGATACCCGCATCGCGGATACCCTGGAAAAGGCCCTGGTGAATTACTTCAATACCAATGTCTTCCTTAGTAAGCTGAAGGGGGACAAGCTCCAGATCCGGCAGGAAAGGCTGCAGTTCATGGACGAAGAGCTGCAGAAGATAGATAGCCTGAAAGACGCCTATACCAAGGCGCTCGCTGCCGGAAAGGCCCTGCCGTCCGGTAGCAGTACCGAGACCAGCCCGGCGGATATCTACAAGGAGTCGGACTTGCTCAGCGCACAGCGGGCTTTGCTGCAGGAATGGCTACTCCAGGGAAAGCTGTCGGTGGTGGCTGTCGACGGCTTTAAGCCCACCGCGGTGCCCGCTTCTCTGAGCATACGCAACCAGATCCTCCTGAACTTCCTGATCTTTTTTCTTCTCGGTACGTTACTGGCCGGCATCCTGGAATTTCAGAAAACCAAAAAGGAATGAAGATAGCCTTTATCCACGACTGGCTGGACAAGTACGGTGGCGCGGAAAGAGTGGTGACTGCTATCTCCGAGAAAATAGGTTTTGATTTCTATTATGCCTATGTGAACAAGATGACTGCAGCCACCCTCCGGAGCACCTTTGCCGGCAGGGACGTTCATGTTACGGAGTCTGCCTTCCTCAGCCATTTCAAGCCCGTATTCCGTAAGCTCATGCCACTATTCCCATTGGCGGTGAGGCTGTTCAACAAGCAGACCGAGGGCAACAAGGTGGACGTGGTGATCAGCTCTTCCTGGGCCCTGTCCAAGGGCTATCGCATCGGGAACGAAATGCATATTTGCTATTTTCAGGCCCGTAACTTCAAATACGTATGGGATGAGGCCGACCTGTATTTCAGGGGGCCGGCTAAAATGCTGTCATTTCTCAAGCGGCCATTGCAGCGTTTCGACCTGCAGACGGCCGCCAATCC
>JAMFRX010000603.1 GCA_026224995.1 Puia dinghuensis | reverse complement strand
ACAAGCGGCCTGCAGAAGAAGCGCTGTATAGATCCGGAATGGACTATACCATATTGCAACCAGCCATGTATATGCAGATGCTGGCCGCAAGTTGGAAAATGGCAAAAGAGCAGGGACAAATTGTTATGCCTTATTCCAAACTATCCAAAATGAGTTATGTCGACTACCGCGACGTTGCGGAAGCGGCGGCGCTTGCGATGACCGGTACCGGGCTTTCTTTTGGAACTTTTGAACTTTGTTCGCCGGGTATGTATAACCGATTGGATCTGGCAGCGCTGATGAGTGAAGCGCTTGGACAATCCGTCGAAGCCGGGGAAATTTCACCCGAAAAATGGGCGCAACAGGCAAATATCTCTCCGGGTCCGATGTCCGACGGTCTGCTGGCGATGAACAAAGAATATGACCGCTACGGTTTCTCGGGCGGGAATTCGTTGGTGCTTAAAGCTATCCTGGGTAGGGAACCCAGAACAGTTAAACAATTCATCCAGGAATTACAAAAGGCAGCTAAGCAGTCCTACCAGGAAGCTTAAAAATCAGAAAAAAACGAAACAATTCCCGACCTGCCCTTACACAATGAATATAGTCTATAGTATATTTAGGATGAACATTGCTTTCCTCCGTGTCACTCGCCGGCTATCTTCGCGTCCGTTCCCACAGGGCATAGCTTGCCCGGAAGCTAAGCGCGCCATTGGTGGTCGTTTGACCCCCTGATAAATGGGAGAAGCCAAAGGACTGAACGGCCTGCTGATAGCGCATCCCCAGCATCCAACGTGTCCAGCAATATTCGATCTCGACGATACCGCGCCATTCGGCTTTTTTATCGGCTAGCCCATATAAGCTTGTTTGATGTTTTATCCCCTCCATTCGGGTCGAATATATCGTGTCGGCCAGTGCCGCATTCGCCGGCTGCAGAATGGTCTGGGTGACGACCGTTCCCCCCGAAAAAAGAGCATATTGGATACCAGCCCCCACCCGCCACCGGTCAGCGATCTCATAATGATAGGTCAGCTCCAGTTCATTATAGAACAATTTTTTCAGACTGATCCGGTCAAACTCCAGATAAGCGGCATAGCCCGGTACGCTGCTGTTCCGTAAGTTCTCATTGTCGATGATCATCTGCCGCGCATATTGCGGACTGTGAAAACCAACACTTGCCTGTAGGTAGGATTGATGGTTGATCGCCGCGCGCAAAAAAACGGCCGGCACATAGTCCGAATAGACATATCTCTCGCCGTCCGTATTGTAATTGTTGAACTGTTGGTTGGGTAGGGGCAGATATTGCTTGAAGGTAATACCCGCAGAAAACCTAGGTATCCGCCGGTACCGGCTGCTGGACCGGCTGCCTCCAAGGACCACGGTCCCTTTCAGATGTTTTGCCGCTGCCAGCCGGAGCAGTGAATCAGCCGCTTTCACCGGAATAGTCAGCCTCGGACCCATAAAAACAAGCGCCACCGTCCCGCCCGCCACTACCTTACCGGGCACCCGCACGGCCGCCACCTGCCCACCGTTCGACTGCCCACCAGCCGCTCGCCCGCCGTACTCCGTCCCACCATTCGACCGGCCACCAGCCGCCGTCCCGCCAGCCAACTGCCCCACGACAACTCGCCCACCAGCTGCCTGCCCGCCGTGCACCGCCCCGCCGTTCGACCGCCCACCGGCCGACCCTCCACCTGGCATCCACCCACCAGCCACGCGGCTGCCAGCGCCTTCATCGGCTGCTCCATGACCTGCTACTCCGCTGCCGGCAACGCTATCTTTTCCACCCGCCCGATCTCCTCCACCAGTCCGCTTTTCACCGGTCGCCTGCTCTTGTCCGGTCGCCGGCCCTTTGCCGCCAACCTCTTGTCTGGTCGCCTGAACTTTGCCGCCAGTCCGCTCTCCGCCCGAAGCAACAGCTGCCGTTGGCCCCCCCACCTCAGGCTTTTCAATATTCGCATGCCCTCCTGCGTTAAACGCCAGCCTCATGACTACAACGGCTACAACGGCCGCGGCTCCAATCCTCGCCCATACTCCAATGCGGCCATACCATGGCCGCAAAACAACTTCCCCGCCAGTAAATCCGGATGCCGACCCAGCGTCCGACCCCATAGGCGCACCAACCCTGCCGGCAACATCAGCTCCCGAACCGTCTCCGGCTCCCGCCGCCGGCATCCGGATCTCCAATTTTTTTTCCATTTGCGACCACGCGCCTTCTACAGGCGGTATCGGCCGCCCACCCTCCCGAAACGGAAGTGATGTGGGGTCTTCAGGCATGTTCATTGGCTCACGTATTTATCAAAAATGGATTTCAACTTCTTCCGGCTCTCGCTAAGATGCCATTTTACGGTTCCGGCACTAATGCCCAGCGTTTCGGCGATCTCGCGGATCTTATATCCTTCGAGGTAAAAGAGTGTAGAGATAACCCTGGAGGCCGGACTTAGTCCCTCGAAGAGTACGACAAGATCCAGCTCTTCCAGCCCTTTCGCCGGATTCCCGTATGTGCTTTCTTCTATCAACGTTTCTTCCAGCCCGGCCGGATCTGTCGCCGGGACGGAAATATCTTTTCTGAACTTATCTATCGCGGTATTTCTCACGATCGTATATACCCAGGTGAAGAAACGTCCCTTTCCTTCCTGGTAACTGCCGATCTTCTCGAACACCTTAAGCATCCCATCATTCAACGCCTCCACCGCGTCGTCGGTGTTAGGAAAAAAACGCCGGCAAAGACAAAAAAGCGGTGCATAAAATTGTTTGTACAACTTTTCCTGGCTCGCCCTGTCGTTGCGGCCACAACCTAAAATAATCTGTTGCAGATCTTCAGTTTCCGCCATCGTATATACGCCGGTTTCCCAACTAAAGAATCATTTTTTTAGTTGGGAGTTGGTGATGATCACTCCGCTTGTGTAGCTCCAGCTGAACGAATAGGCGCCCGCAGAAATCGTGAACGTACCGGTATAGGTCACGCCGTTCAGGGATACCGAGAGCGGATAAGTACCGCCCGCCCATTGGGAGGTCGGCGAAGGACAGAACAAATAGGCGCTTGCCGGATTTTCTGCCGCGTGGCAACCAAGGGGCCCATTGCCTACTGCCTCCTGCAGCTCGATGTTGATGCCTCCCGTACCGTCACTGCCGGTGGTTATAGAATACACCAGGCTTGGAAAGCATCCATAAGTATTTTTGGTCTGTGCCAGAAAGATAAGATTGGCGGCGGAATCCAGGGTAGGCGTCAGGGTGATCTGGTCGCCCGTGAGGCTCAGCGTATCCTGGGCCGGACCCACCGGCTGATAGACCGTATCCGATACATACACGTCGATCCACGAGCTATCCGTTACCGATATCGAATCGTTCCCCAAAGAAGCCGCTTGCACCGTATACCAACCCGGTTGTTCGAACATATACATGGCCATCCTGTCGGCCTGTGTGACATGCCCAAAGCCGGCAATGGCAGGGTAGGACCATAGGAAAGGGACCACCTGCGTAGGGTACAGGGACGCGATCAGCGGCTGCCCCAGCTGTACTCTCGACGCCGATAATTCAATCGTCCCCGTAAGGGCCCCCCAATGCGCCCCAAACGGACTGGCAACGACAACCGGTGCGGTCGGATTCTTTTTGCACCCGAAACTAAAAAACAGGCTATACAATAGCAGGCCTGAAGAAACGACCCCTCTTGATAATCGCATAATGAAGTATTTTGACAGTTATTGCTTCCTCCGGTCTAAACGAAAAACCCGGGCAAGAAGGTTGGGGACTACAAGTAAAATATTTTTCCCCGGATTTCTTCATTTCGCCCAACATTTTATCCGGGTGCGCTCGTAGAGCTACGTATGCGAAAATCCCCCGATGATCCTTACAAATGGTCCGGCTTTCTTGACGCGCTCGTTTCTATCATCTTTCTGACCATAGTTATACTGATCATGTTTTTCCTTATTCGAGTTGGTGTTAAATGATTTTCCGTGGTCTGATTATGGGCGAGAACTACTTGCCGAGTGCGATGTTATAAGCCTTGACAATGGCGTCGATCACCAGCGGAGGGTTGTCATTGAAAATAAAATGCCCGCAACCGGTTGCCACGATGCCAGCCCGGTTGGCCGACGTTGCAGCGAATTCCCGGTGACAACGTTTCCAGTCATTGATATCCGTGCTATCCTTGAAAGGCGGATGGTCCGAAACAAAGTCAGTTACCGCGATCGTCGTTGGAAAAGGAAATTGTCTCATCCGTTCAATATTACTGCTAAAATCAGCCCCTTGGTAATAGGACCCCGGATTGGATGCCTTTCGGCTGTCAGTGTTTTGCTGGTTGATCATCTCCTGCGTTGCGGCAAGTCTTTTTTCTTCATAAAAGCAGGTTGTCGTAGCATCGATCAGTACGGCGGCTTTTACCTTGCCAGGATGCCGGGCGGCGTACAATTGCGCGTACAGTCCGCCCTGCGAGTGCGCAACGAGCATGATCTTGCCTTCATAACCAAGTTTTTTCAGCCCGGTCTCCAGACCTCTCATTCCATTCAGTATCCCATGTCTGGTCGTATCGAACGTGCTTTTGCCAAAACCTGTTCTGTCATACGTTATCAAGGTCGTTGCCGTCCGCTCTGCAATAGGCCGGATGATCTTATCCCAGGTGCTGGCATCCTCGCCGCCGCCCGCTTCAAAAAGTATCGGCATGCCCTTGCCTTGGTAAATAACAAAATGCAGTTTATAGCCACCCACGTCAACCAGGGTGTCCACGGTTTGCGCTTGAACGCTCAGGTAATT
>JAMFRX010000602.1 GCA_026224995.1 Puia dinghuensis | reverse complement strand
TATCCTGCATCACTATGCTGACCTTTCCTTTAAAGAGATCGCGGCCTTGACGAACTGCAGCATCAACACTGCTCTTGGCCGCATGCGTTACGGTCTTATCAACCTGCGTAAGATGATGACCGAAAAAAAGATCGCCTTGTAATTAATTTTACTCAAACGGATTTCAAAGATGGTAGTCCATTCGCAGGTACGAACAATACGATGGATGAGTTTTTTTAATCAATCTTTAACTGCCTTTGGGTGGTGGGGAACGGACAGAACCGCTAACTTCATTGTGTGAAAAGATCTATTAAAAAAAATATTGAAAAAGTTTCTACTCTTAGGGGTAGGAACTTTTTCCCTTTACACCAGTCTTCCGAGGCTGTAAACTTTTTGTCATTCTGGCCCCCCATCTGGTGTTAAGCACTTGCCCTTAGTCTGCCGGAAGGCCGGGACAGAATGACGCCTAATTGAAAAGGACCGCTGCCGTAGCGGTCTTTTTTATTAAACAATAAGGCCAGCTCTGGATAGAGTTGGCCTTTTTCTTATTATCTGGTAACGGATCTACCTGCTTGACAACGCCCTGCGATGGAGCGTTGCACCAGAATAAATTTTTAACAAGGAAATTAAGGGAAGAAATCAGACAGACTAGCGGGCAGCGGTCTTTTCCTGAACGCCCTTGAAGGCGTCGAGGCCACACCGGAGCCATAAGGCATAGGCTCCCGCATCGGGCGTATAGCCCACCGGGCGGGTGAGCAGCTTTTGGTCCGGGCTGATCAGGACATAAAATGGTTGGGAAGCGTTGCTAAAATTCTCCGATTGCAGGGTAGCGAACTTATCCCCTACCGTACGGATCTCTTTTTTGCTGCCGTCGCCGGTGGTGAAAATAAACTGCTGGTCGTCCGGAAGCAGCTTGCGGTCATCGACATACAAGCTGACCAGGATATAGTCCTTGCTGATGAGATCTTCCACACCTGGTTTCGGCCATACATTCTCTTCCATCTTGCGGCAGTTGACGCATGCCCAGCCGGTGAAATCAATGAGAATAGGCTTATGTTCCTTTTTTGCCAGCTCAAGGGCCTTGTCGAAGTCATTGACAACATTCGCCTCGATGCTTTTGGAAGAAGCAGCGCCATAGAGACTATAGGAAAGCGGCGGCGGAAACCCGCTGACAAGGCTCCGGTTAGCATAGCGGGTATTGGTAAGGCCCGGAACAAGGTAGACTACGAATGCCAGGAAAAGGACGGCGGTGGTGATCCTGATCACTCCCAGCTTCTTCGGCGGGCCGTCATGCCCGAACCGGATCACGCCCAGCAGGTAAAGCGAGAGGCCAAGGCCGATGAGTATCCAAAGCGCGAAGAAGGTCTCTCTTTTCAGCAGGCCCCAGTGGGTGACGAGATCGGCGTTGGACAAATATTTAAGTGCGAGCGCCAGCTCGATGAAGCCAAAGAATTTCTTGATGGTGTTCATCCAGTCGCCTGAGCGGGGCAGCGATTGCAGCCAGTTTGGGAAAAGCGCGAATAGCGCGAACGGGAGGCCCAGGGCCATGCCGAAGCCCGCCATGGCGACGGTGAGCTGGACGGCCCCTCCATTTTGGTTCAGGGCGCCCACCAGCAGGGTACCTAGAATGGGCCCCGTACAGCTGAACGATACGATGGCGAGCGTGAGCGCCATGAAAAAGATCCCACCGATGGAGCCGATACTGGATTTGGCGTCTACAGAGTTGGATATGCTGCTGGGCAAGGTGATCTCGAACAGTCCGAAGAAGGAAAGCGCGAACACGAAAAAGACAAGCGCAAAGGCCACGTTGAGCCAGACGTTGGTGGAGATATTATTGAGGATATTGGCGTTGTTGCTCTTGAGAAAGTAGAAAGGCACGCTGATCAGCACGTAGATCAAAAAGATAAAGAAGCCATAGAGAAAGGCATTGGCGACACCTTTGGACCGGGAAGCGGCGCGCTTGGTGAAGAAAGAGACTGTGAGCGGGATCATCGGGAAGGTGCAGGGCATGATCAAGCCCACCAGACCACCGAGAAAGCCGAGAACGAAGATCGCCAGCAAGCCTTTTGATTGAGAGTCCTCCGCTCCCGTGCCGCCGCATTTGTTAACGGGGTTGGTCAGGTCGATGGAAGTGAGCTTAAGATTGCCCGAAGATGTCGATGACTCCTTGAGGCTGGCGGACTTAGCCACCAGGCTGCCGTCGGCGGCATAACCATAGCGGAAAGGGACTTCCAGGGGTCCTACTACGGAGTCTTTATAGATAGCCATGAACGTGACCGTTCCTTTGAGGTCGCCCTGGGGCGACCCGGCAGGCTGAAGATGGACGGTCCACTGGGCGTCATGAATAAAGAAACGGGTGAGGGCATTGCTGAACAGGGGGTCCTTGCTGGTTTGAAGCTGGCCTTGCTCATCGATGCCGGTGATCTTCGATCTGGCCGAACTGTCCAGGGCCACGCGGGAATTGGGCAGGCTGTCCGGCATGGTAGTGGAATACAGCTTCCAGCCGTCGAGGATATGGGCGTGCAGGAGAATGGCTGGCCGGCCGTCGGCGCCGGGCTGCGTGCTAAATTCCCAGGTCACCACCTTTTGGGTAGAATCGTTCTGAGCTAAGGCCTGCTGTGCCAGCGAAAAAAACAGGATGACGACGAGGAGAAGCGAGGGGGGGCTGCAAAGGCGGTATAGATTCTTCATACGCTATCCGCCGATGTTAACCTTGATATCCACATCCGCGGGCGGAAGGCATTCGTGGTCATTGCAAACCATGAATTCCACTTTCCCGGCCAGGGCCGTCTTTATATTGCTCTTCAATTTGACGACTTGCACGAAGTCTACGGTCCGTTCGAAGTATTGGACATCGTGATTCCAGGCGCTCTCAAATTTTTTGACCATCTTGCCATTTTCCTTTACGGCGCCATCAAGCGTCAGCAAGGGGCTTTTGGTAAACGTGAAGCTGGTGGGGATGGGTCCGTCGCCCCCGGCATTCTGCGCGTACATATGGTAGTCACCACCGATCACGGCCGTCATATGGATCTCGTAGGTCTTGTCGGCGATCTTCTTAGCGGCATAGGTCCAGGTTACCTGCTTGCTGGATTGGGCCATGGCCAGGGTGCCGGTCATAGCGGCGAAAGCGAATAGTAGTATCTTTTTCATAAAGGCTCTAAAGTTCAGATTTAGAAACGTTATAGAAACCCTAAATATTGACTAAGTCCGCTTTGCGGCTTACTAACTTTTCGTTGGCGTCGATGAACAAGGCCTTGAGAATATTCATCCCATCGGTATTGCCCAGCGCTTCGGAGCAGGCGCGTTCGGGGTGCGGCATCATTCCGAATACGTTTCGGGCCTTATTGCAGATACCCGCTATATTCCTTAAGGAGCCGTTGGGGTTGCCGGCCTCCCCTATTTTGCCCGCCTGATCGCAATAGCGGTAGATGACCTGGTTGTTGGCTTCGAGCTCGTCGAGGGTCTTTTCGTCGGCATAGAAGCGGCCTTCGCCGTGGGCGATCGGGATCTTGAGGGCGCGGTCGCCGTCCCCGGCGCCTCTGAGGAAGACATTCCTGGAGATGAATTGCTGGTTGGCATTTCGCAGCAGGGCCCCGGGCAGCAAATGGGATTCGCAGAGGATCTGGAAGCCATTGCAGACGCCCAGCACCTTTCCTCCTTCACCGGCGAACCGGGTGATGCTCTGCATGATCGGGCTGAAGCGGGCGATGGCGCCGCAGCGGAGGTAGTCGCCATAGGAAAAACCACCGGGCAGAACGATACAGTCGTTGGCCGTAAAGCCGGTGAGGTCGGTATCCTTGTGCCAAAGCATGGCCACTTCCTGGCCGAGATCCTGCTGCAGGGCGTCCTGCATGTCGCGATCGCAATTGGAACCCGGGAAAACGACTACTCCAAACTTCATAGACGACGATTTTTTTTAGGCTGTAAAGGTACGAAAATTTCCGGCAGTCAGAGTCGGACGGGCGCCCAAGGCAGAGGGGCGCCAGCAGTCCGACGGGAAGAGGCGCGGGAATCATATAAAATAGTTCATGGCCAGGACGTATGCCACGATAAGCCAATGCAAGATATTGGGGCCCAACGTCTTCGTAGGATAGTAATAGGCGGCCGCGTGGAAGGCGGCAAAGGGCACGGCCATGATGACCCAGTTCTCATAGGAGTTCACGCGGTTGATGAGGATGATGACGACCGCCACCATCAGGAAGAGGAGCAGAAGGTTCCAGCTCTTACGGACCTGGATGAGGACCTTGCTGAGGTTGTGCTGGACGTACCAGCCGCCGATGATAAAAGGAATGACGAGCCAGACGATGCCCAGGGTGATCCAAATGGATGAGGGGAGAGCCGGCACGGTGAATACGATGGAAGGGACGATATCGGACCATTTCCAGTGGCCGCTAAGATAGAGGAACAGGAAAAGAAAGTAATAGGGAAAGGTGAAGCCCAGGACGCCGAC
>JAMFRX010000601.1 GCA_026224995.1 Puia dinghuensis | reverse complement strand
GGAGGGGGTGATCGTCAGTTGCCGCGCGTAGGTCAGGTAGCCGGTCGCCAGGATCAGGATTTTCAGGGCGCGGGCCTCTGCGTCGGGCGGACCCAGCCACGCTGCAAGCGGCCTGACATTGTGTTCCTGCGTCACCTTGGCCGCGATCTCCCTGGCCTTGGCGTCGCCCAAGGCGAGTTGCACCATGGCGGGCGGATGGATGGCGATATCGAAGTGGACGAGCACGCCGGCAAGATAGTCGGCGAATCCGGCCTTCGACCCGTAATAACGCAGCAGCAGGGTAGAGCTGACACCGGCTATGGCGGCGATTTCGCGGATGCCGGCCTGCGAATAGCCGATTTCGGCGAAAGCCTGCTGCGCGGCCGAAAGAATACGGGCGCGGCTTTCGGCGGCGTTGCGTTTTCGAGGTGGAGAGTCTGCGTCCATTGAATGACATAAGCGGGAAGCGACCAGGGGGACAAGTCGTCGATGTAACTTCAGAGTAGGGAACAACGTTCTTGCGCCTGCGCCCGAAGATTACTGTGGACGTCTCAGTTTTATAGCCACGATGCATGGGATGCACTATTCTACCGCCGATGGTGTGAAGGGCCGTCGTTGGGGTGTGGCGTTTGCACTCGACTCCGGTCATTTGACGATGCGAACCACCTATTTTCGGCAGCGCATTGCTGACCTGGCTCACTCGAACGGAAGGGCGCGACCCCATGGATAAGCGTTTTGTCGGCAAGGTCGCCGTAGTAACCGGCGCCTCCAAGGGAATAGGTGCACAAACCGCCAAAGGCCTCGCAGCCGAAGGCGCATCAGTCGTCGTCAATTACTCCTCTTCGAAAGAAGGAGCCGATAACGTAGTCGCCGAGATCAAAAGCAAAGGCGGCAAGGCCGTTGCCATACAAGGCGACGTGTCGAAGGCAGCAGATGTAACACGCCTCTTCGCCGAAACAAAAAAGGCCTTCGGCAGCCTCGATATCCTGGTCAATAACGCCGGTATCTATAAGTTCGGGACGCTGGAAGAAATCACGGAAGAAGAATTCCACCGCCAGTTCAATACCAACGTCCTCGGCCTGCTGCTGACAACACAGGAAGCAGTGAAAAGTTTTGGCGCCAATGGTGGCAGCGTGATTAATATCGGCTCGGCCGTCACCCGCCTGACTCCCGCCGGAAGTTCGATCTATACGGCCACAAAGGCCGCAGTCGACGCTATCAGCGGCGTCCTGTCCAAAGAGCTGGGATCCAAAAAGATCAGGGTCAACTCACTCAACCCCGGCATGGTAGAGACCGAAGGCACCCATACCGCCGGATTTATCGGCAGCGATTTCGAAAAGAACCTCGCTTCCCAGTCACCTCTTGGCCGTATCGGCCAGCCCGGAGACATTGCATCGGTCGCCGTATTCCTCGCCTCGGATGATTCCGGCTGGCTGACGGGAGAAACGCTGACGGCCAGCGGTGGTGTACACTAAGTCACGGTACATGTCGGCTGTATGCACTAAAATAATTAGCTTTGCTTATCATCCGGTAAGCAAAGCTATTTTTATATGGCAAGAACAAAAGATTTTGATGAGACCGAAGTATTGGCAAAAGCCATCAAATTATTCTGGCGAAAAGGATACAATGGGACTTCTATGCAAGACCTGATAGATGGCCTGGGTATAAGCCGTTCCAGTCTGTACAATACATTCGGCGACAAACACCAGCTATATCTAAAAGCATTGGAAAGCTACAAACAGACAGAGACCGCTAAAAGAGATCGGATCCTCGACGGATCCCTTCCGGCAAAAGATGCGATCCGTCAATTAATGGACCTGACCATCCTGGAAATGATCCGCGATAAACAACATAAGGGCTGTTTTCTCATCAACTCCGCAGTCGAAACCGCGCCCGACAATAAGGAAATCAACGCCATCATCTGTCAGAACGAACAGCAGCTGGAAAATGCCTTTTACGAAGTCATAAAAAGAGGACAAGGCAACGGTGAGATCTCCGGAATGCAAGACCCCAAGGCCCTGGCCCGTTTCCTCCTCAATACCATCGTAGGTATCCGCGTTACCGGTAAATCCGCCACCGACAAAGCCGCTTTCGAAGACATCATTAATCTCACGATGTCGGTTTTGGACTAGTACTTTCATTTGCGAAATGTCTTTACCGCTTCCAAAGCATCGATAAAATTGTGTATTTTATCCGTATGAGCGTCCTCCTGCCAACCGCCTCTGCAGGGCGAAGATCCGGCCTTTTCACAGGGACAGCCGTCTTCGTTGAGCGCATAGGTCGCGAAGTTTAAGGCCTGTATACCCAAACCCTTGTATTCATTGGACCCCGTTGCCGCCGTATACATGGCCAATACGGCGCCATAGGTCGACAATATGCCTCCCCAGGGATCCTTATCATGATCTTGTTCCCCGCAAATGGTTATGCCATGGCTTACTCCGGTAAAATTTCGGTTTACGAATTCAATCAGGTCATGCGCATGTTGCTGCCATGCGCTATCTATTTTATCCTTCTTTTCCAACAAATACCTTGCAAGGCTAAGGGGAGCCCAGGCCGTGCGATCATCGGCTTCGTCATGGTCTTCGAAGAACTGATCCCAGAGGGCCCCACCCTTTCCAAGGTCAGGTAGCTGCCAATTAAAGATCCATTCCCGGAGCCTCCTTTCCGGACGGTCGAATTCCGAATAACCCATAGCGGACAAAATGTCCAATAATTTCAGGATGTACACCATACAGCCCGACACCTGCCCGCGCCCTTCCCCGGTCCTGTAGTCCGCACGAAACGGCCAGGGAGATCTGGTTGAATCGCCCTGGCCCATATTTGCCAGCAGCACTTCCGCATTGTGCAGCCCCTGGGTAAGAAACCTCTTTTCCCCTGTTTCTTTGTACAGCAGCACGAGCGCATAGCCGGCGATGGCGCCCTTATCGGGCTCTATTTCAAAAGGTCTGTCCCCTTGCGTACCGCAGTCTGCCGGTTGCGGAAATCGACCGGCAATACCCGTGGAGCGCGTAAACCGCGGATAGCTCCCTGAGTCGGGCGTATTGCAGTCGTTAACCAGGTAATCGCCCATGTACCTGGCCCACTCCAGCACTTTTTTATTCCTGCGTCCATCGTACACATAGTATTTCAAATAAGAGATGATACCCATGCCATTTTGTGTAGCAGGTATGAAATCGGCGCGCCGCGGATCGGGCTGGTAATTCCCATCCATAAATGTCATCCAAACGAAATTGGGGTAACCACGGGTAACAGGACATTGCAGATACCAGTGCATTTCCAATCGGATAGCATTCTGCCAGGAAGTCCATGGCAAAAGCCTTCCGGTGCTGTCGTAGATGGCCTGATGGTTGCCTATAACGATAGCATGATCCCTAGCCGGCTGTGCCACTACAGTCAACGAAAGGACGTGAACAACACAGAGTGTCGTCAGCATGGTTTTGGCGGCGTTGGAACGCATACTGGCAAGGTATTGAATAAAGCGTTGACCGCCTATTTAGACTTGCTGACCTCGATGACCTTCCGCACGCTCCCGTACTCTTTCAACAAGGTCTCCGCAGCCTGCTCGTCGAGACCAGTTTCCCTGACGATCATCTTGATCCCGCGTTTGTGCAGCTTACTGTTCGTTAGCTGCATATCCACCATCTTATTTCCCTTTACCTTCCCCAGCCGGATCATCGTAGCCGTCGTCAGCATATTCAGCACCAGCTTCTGGGCCGTCCCAGCCTTCATCCGCGTCGAGCCGGTTAAAAATTCCGGCCCCACGATGACCTCCACGGGATAACGCGCGGCCCCGGCCACCGGGCTCCCCGCGTTGCATACGATGCACCCCGTGACGATCCCATGCGCACCAGCCTCTTCCAGCCCGCCCAGCACATATGGCGTGGCGCCCGACGCCGCTATCCCAACCACCACATCTTTGTCGCTGATCGCATACCGCTGCAGATCTGTCCAGGCCTGCCGGGGATCGTCCTCGGCATTCTCCACAGACTTTTTGATAGCCCCGTCTCCTCCGGCAATCAACCCGATCACAAGATCATACGGCACCCCGAAGGTGGGCGGACATTCGGACGCATCGAGGATGCCCAGCCGCCCGCTCGTTCCAGCCCCGATATAGAAAAGCCGGCCCCGCGCACGCATCTTTTCAACGATCGCGCCCGCCAGCGCCTCTATCTGCGGCAGGGCGCTCTTCACCGCCAACGGTACTCGCTGATCCTCCAGGTTGATATCGGCCAGGATCTCGGCCAGAGGCAGCTCCTGTAAATTCTTATAGTATGAGTCTGTTTCTGTTGTCAGTTCCATGAAAAAGATTTTATTGCACCCCCTTTACGACGGCGTTGTAAAACGCATCCAGCACCAGCTGCCTGACATTGACCTTCGACACGCCGAAGGTCTTCCCATCATCCGGATAAACGCGATTCGTCAAACAGATATACACCAGATGGTATTTGGGGTCGACCCAGACAAACGTTCCCGTATAGCCGGAATGCCCGAAGGCCTCATCGGACCGGTGATCCCCGGGCGCCAGCTTCTCCATATTGGTGCGGTCAAACCCCAACCCGCGATAGGTCACTTTGGATTGCCGGGAGGTAAAATACTTCACCGTCGTACTGTCGAAATACCGCTTCCCGCCATAGGTCCCGCCGTTCAACAATAGCTGATAGTAGATGGCCAGATCGTTGACATCCGCAAAAAGCCCGGCATGCCCTTCTACGCCACCCGCCATGGCCGAACCGGGATCGTTGACATATCCCACTACGGGCATATCCCGCATCCAGTTGTCGTTCTCGGTGGTCGGGATGATCCGGCTTTTTGGGAATCTATTCCGGGGCAGGAACCCCGTGGACTGCATCCCCAGCGGCAGATACAGCTCCTGCAGCACATAGTCGTTCAGCTTCTGATGACTGATATTCTC